>CAZYLX010000675.1:0-2601 GCA_964648595.1 uncultured Acidimicrobiaceae bacterium | reverse complement strand
TATTTCGACCCGGCGACGCTGGCGAAGGGGAAGGAGCAGGGGCTCGACGGCTTTCGCTTCTACGTGTTGGGCCGGGGAGGTGTCTTGGGCGATGTCGAACCAGCGGTGGTGACCAGCGCATTCGCGTATTTCCACCCGGCAACGATCGACAAGATCTGGACCTCGGCGAAGGAGAAGCTTGATCCCCGGACCGCAGCCGCCCTCTACAACGAGTGTTGTGCCGAGTTCGGTCGTGCCAAGTTGGCCGATGTCGAGGGGCTCGATGCCTACATCGATGCCGCGGAAGCCGTTGTCGCCGCCACCGAGGTCGCGGGGTTGTCGTTGTATGCCGCTTGGGTTGCAGAACCGCGCGTCGAGGATGCTCCTGGCCGTGCCATGCAGTTGCTTGCGCTGCTGCGAGAACTCAGAGGTTCGGTTCACATCGTTGCGCTGGTCGCCTCAGGCGTCAGGGCCCCGGTAGCCCACACGATCAAGCGACCGGGTGACGCGTTCGGTTGGGACCCCGCGCCCGAGATCGGGCCCGAGGATCCGGCCAAGTGCGAAGCGGCCGAAGCCTTGACCGATCAGCTCCTGATAGGGAGCTACGGCAGCCTGACTGACGACCAAGCCAAGGCGCTCGTTACCGGTACCGAGGCCATGGCGGCAGCGATCGGCGCGTGACGCTGCTCTGCTTGAAGCTTCGCTCAGCGCTTGGTCCTGCACTCAGTGCATGACTCTGCATTGCTCGTGTTCGCAGGCGGCCGCCTCACGTCTGGACCTGCTCGTGCCGATAGCTCAGGATGTCGCGCGTGATCGGTGCTGTCTTGATGGCCATGCTCTGCGGCTGTTCCGCGCTTCCTGACGCCTCGCCTGAGGCAGCGGCTCCGAGCGAACTGTTGGCCCTGGTGGCCGATGGGACGGTCGACGGCGCAGTCATCGACCGGGCGAGCGAAGGTCAGCGGGTTGCGTACCGCAGGGCTCCCTCCGATGTCATCGGTGTTGTCAGCCCATCAGCGACCGCTCGCCCGATAGCCATCCCTCTGCCCGTCTTGCCGACCTCGGTCCCGATCGTCGAGACGGAGATCGCGGTGATGCCCGAATCGCTGGCAACGATCGATGTCTGGCCGACACCGCTGGCGAGCGGTGATCGCATGGCGACCTTCGAACGCTACGACGAATTCAATCAACCTCGCGTGTTCCGGATCCTCGATGAAGAACTCGAGTTCTTCCACGTTCAAGTCCCGATGCGGCCGAACGGCAGCACGGGGTACATCCGCAAGAGCGACGTCGACGTCATCGTGACCGACCAACGGATCCTGATCGACCTGTCTGAGCGGGCAGTGATCGTCTGGGACGGTGACGAGGTTGTCCTCGACACGATTGGCACCGTGGGCCGGGAGCGCACGGCGACCCCGACGGGCAGCTACTACGTCCGCAATGTCTTCGAGTGGTACGCCGATTCGGTCTACGGCCCCTACGTGATCCCATTGTCGGCGTACTCGGAGTCGATCGACCAGATCAACGGCGGCGATGCCGTGGTCGCCATCCATGGCACGCAGCGTCCCGACCTCATTGGCTCGGCGGCATCGCTTGGTTGTGTGCGTCTCAGCAACGATGTCCTGCGTGAGCTGGCGGCCATCGTCGAGCCTGGGGCCCCGGTCGAGATCATCTTCTGACCCAGCGAACACCAGTATGACAGGTGTCACACCGTGGGCTAGGTTCGCACAGCCGCAGAGGGCGGCGGACTGAAAAGGGGACGCACATGGTCGAGAGCTGGCTGGTCGAGACGGATCTGAGTGAGGAGTTCGACTTCTACACGCGAGCAAACATCGGCGAAGTCTTTCCCGATCCGGTCGCGCCATTCTCCTTCTCCTATTTCCAGAACGAGAACGGCCTTGGCGGCTCTGAGATGGGGTTCCGGAACGCGTACTACCGCATCGGGGTGATGACTCCCGAAGAGCTCCCCGACGACGAGTGTGTTTTCCTCGGTGTCACCGGGGGCTACGGCTATCTGAACGCCACGGCGCTCCGCATGCTCGGCCATCGCGCCCCGGGCATGACCTCCGAGGACATTGATGCCGCGTTCTTCGGCGACGCTCCGGGTGTGCCCGAGTTCGTCGTGAAGGAAGGGTTCGACCGGCCCGATCTGACCGAGAAGATCGGTGAGACGTTCGGTTGGGTTCTCACCACACCCAACCTGCCAGATGTGCTCGGTCACGAGCGGGAGATGAACGGTCTCCGGGCGAGTCGACCCGGTCTCTCGTCGATGAGCGATCAGGAGCTCCTCGACTACGTGCTCGACACCGCGGACGAGCACTTCGAGAAGCTCTTCACCGAGCACATCTTCATCTCGTTCCTGGCCACCCTCCCGATCGGCATCATCACCGCGGTCTGCGAAGCTGTTGGGAAGCCGGAAGCAACGCTCAAGCTGTTGGCCGGCCTGGGCGATGTCGAGTCGGCGGCACCCTCGATGGAGATGTGGAAGCTGGGCCGATTGGTGGCCGAGTCCGACGCCCTCATGGCGCTCTTCGACGAGGGCTACGAGGGCCTCGACGCTCGGTTACGGGCCAGTGACAGCACCGATGCAGCGGGCTTTGTCGAGGCGTTCGAAACCTTCCTGTT
>CAZYLX010000674.1:0-2604 GCA_964648595.1 uncultured Acidimicrobiaceae bacterium | reverse complement strand
TCCCGCGATCGAAGTCGGCGCTGAAGAGGCCGGTCATCGAGCAACGTTCGGGGCATCGCCGGGCGATGACGGTTCGTCCGAGCCGTACCTCTATGTCGGCCCCTGGGCCGGCATCACCGACGATCCCTACTGGAACGCGACAACATTCCCCGGAGCCGTGATGCCCTATCAAGATCTCGTGACCGCCGACGATCAGCGAGGGGCCGCCCTGGCGTTCTATCGCCGGGCCATCGCGCTGTTGGGCTCGCGTTGATCAGCGAGGGGCGCGACGTCAGCTGAAGTCCGGCTCGACCCAGTCCACAAAGACATCCGGGGTGTCCTCGCTGGGCTTCAGCGAGAAGTCGGGATCTCGCTTCTCGAGGAAGCTGACGACGCCTTCCTTGGCATCGGCCATCCCACCAAGCTCCTGAATTGCGCGCGAATCGACGCGATGAGCCTGCATCGGGTGAGCAAAGGTCAGGCCTCGCCACAACATCTGCCGGGTGAGAGCAGCACTCACCGGCGCAGCATGGACAGCAATCTCCTTGGCCAAGGCGTAGGCCCGATCGAGCAGCTCGTCGTCTGGCACGAGCTGGACCAGGCCGCCGGCGGCGGCCTCGGCCGCCGACATGACCCGGCCGGTGTAGCACCATTCCGCCGCCTGGCTGATCCCGACCAGCCGTGGCAGGAACCACGATGAAGCTGCCTCGGGCACGATGCCTCGACGGGCGAACACGAACCCGATCTTGGCGCTTTCGGCGGCGAGGCGAATGTCCATGGGCAGCGTCATCGTGATGCCGACGCCGACAGCGGCCCCGTTGATCGCCGCGATCACCGGCTTCGTCGACTCGAAGATGCGCAGACTGACCTGGCCCCCTCCGTCACGATTGACCTTCTCCGGATCTCGACCGCGGGCGCCGGCATCGAACGTGTCGCCGCCGGCATCCCCCAGATCGGCCCCGGCGCAGAAGCCGCGCCCCTCCCCGGTGATCACCACGGCCCGGACTTCGTCGTCGGCATCGATCCGGTCGAAGGCGTCGATCAGCTCGGCCATCATCTTCCTCGTGAAGGCGTTGAGCCGGTCGGGCCGGTTCAAGGTGATCGTCGCCACTCGGTCGGCGACGTCATATCGGATCTCGTCGTAAGTCATGTCGGTCAGCGTGACCGACGCACCCTGGCTCGAGCAAGTTACCGTCACCTGGCAGGCGCACCGGTGAGCGATAGGAGACCGACGTTGCACGTGGTCGGTGTCGAATTCGTGATCGTTGGCCTCGCCCTCTTCGTTGGCGCGGTCGTGCAGGGCTCTCTGGGTTTCGGAATGGTATTGGTGGCCTTCCCCGTGCTCGTGGTCATGGAACCTGCACTGCTTCCACAGACCACTTTGATCGTTG
This sequence comes from uncultured Acidimicrobiaceae bacterium, assembly GCA_964648595.1. Taxonomy (GTDB): domain Bacteria; phylum Actinomycetota; class Acidimicrobiia; order Acidimicrobiales; family SZUA-35; genus SZUA-35. The sequence continues at coordinate 1,234 of CAZYLX010000674.1, read as the reverse complement.
GCCTCCCGATCATTTTCGGCTTGGCGTGGCGTCACCGAGGAGGCACCGACTGGCGCGAGGTGGGCATCGTCACGGTGGGCCGGCTCCCGGGCATCGCCATCGCTGTTCTCATTCTCAGCCTTGCGTCTTCGCGAACGATCGGGCTTCTCGCCGGCGGCGCGGTGCTCGGCGCCGTCGCACTGTCGTTCTGGGCTCCCAAAGTACCCAGGACGACACCGAACCTGCTGCTCGCCGGGACCGTGTCTGCAGTGTTCGGCACCGCTGTGTCGATTGGCGGACCGCCACTTGCCTTGCTGTATCAGCACGAAGAGGGTCCAAAGCTGCGATCGACGATGACAGCGATCATGTTGTTCGGCGCACCTTTGGGCCTGGTGGTTCTGACACTCAGCGGCAACGTCGACGGAACCGATCTGCGCACCGGCGTGGCGCTCGCTCCGTTCTCGATGCTCGGTGGCTACCTCTCGCGATGGACAATCCCCTACATCGACGCCAGGCTGCGGCCGGTCATCCTGTCGATCTGTGCGTTCGGCGCAATCGTCGCCATCGTTCGCCTGACAGTGAGCGGTTGAGTGCTCTCGGCCGGTGCACGAGCTCAGCTGAGCTCGGCGAGAGCCGATCGAAGTCCGCCGACGGCCTGGTCTGACGACGACACATGCCAGCCCGGCTCGTAGCCGTACCGACTCCACAGACTCTCGCACCGATCGCCGTCCAAGAGCAGCTCGATCGAATCGCCGGTGACCAGCGATGGGTGCTCGACCCCGCAGGCATACGCGAGACGCAGGATGTCATGACGTAGCCCAATGAGATAGTTGGCCACCCGGACCGACTTCTCTGTGGGGACGAGCCCTCGTTCCAGTCGCTTCTGCTGCGTCGCAACGCCGGTCGGGCAATGACCGGTGTGGCACTTCTGGGCTTGGATGCAGCCAACAGCCAACATCGCCTCCCGACCGACATTGATCATGTCGGCACCGAGGCCCATTGCCAGCAGAGCCTCGGCGGGGAATCCCAGCTTGCCCGCTCCGATCCACACCACGCGATCCTGAATGCCTTCTTTGGCAAGGCTCGTGTACGCCTCGGCAAGGCCGCTGCGAAACGGAAGGCTGACGTGATCGCTGAACACCAGCGGGGCAGCACCCGTCCCGCCTTCCCCGCCATCGACCGTGATGAAGTCGGGGCCTCGTCCGCTCGACGCCATGTGTTCAGCCAGTTCGGTCCAGAACGCTCGCTCTCCAAC
>CAZYLX010000673.1:0-2611 GCA_964648595.1 uncultured Acidimicrobiaceae bacterium | reverse complement strand
GGCATCGCCAGGAGTGTCGGGTGGACGAGAGGCCGAACATGGCCGCTCATCGGCCGGATGTTGCTCTTGGCAACGATCGTGTTCGGGATACTGCTCTTGGCATCGATTGTCGCATCTCCGTTCCAGAGCCTCTCTGGCGCTGTAGCTCCGAACCTCGACGACGACCTCAACGTGAGCGAGGTCATCGGAACAAGCATCCCCGCCTTCCTTGGCGGGCAACTCATCAACGCCCTGGCTTCTGGATTCGTTGCGGCACTTTGGGCGGCAGCGATGCTGTCGATATATCGCGGCGAGCCCGTGGAGGACTGACTAGCCTCGCCCGGATGCCCGCTGAGGATCGCGACGAAAAAGCGCGGGCCCAGGACCAGGCGGATCAAGATGTTCTCGACTTCGCAGAACACTGTCTCACAGCGATGAGCGACCGGGCCGGCCGCGTGCACTCCGCTGCGCAGCGAATGGCTGAGCAAGAAAAGACCGTCGACACGATCATCGCTGCCGCAAAGATGGAGAAGCGCCGGACAGCGATTGACGCCGGGAGCGGACCACTGTGTTTCGGTCGGATCGATGAAGACGGCCCGATTCGCGGCCAACACCCGATGTGGTACGTCGGGCGCCGTCATGTCGAGGATGCAGAGGGCGGCCCAGTTGTCGTTGATTGGCGCGCACCCGTTTCCGCTCCCTTCTACCGAGCGACATCGGTCGATCCTTGCGGCCTCGTTCGGCGCCGGCGATTCAGCATGGAAGAGGGTCGGATCGTCGCTGTCTTCGATGAAGACCTGACCGACCCGGAGGCAGCATCGGGGGGTCTGCCCGATCCGCTCCTTGCCGAACTCGACCGCGGTCGCTCGGGGCAAATGCGCGACATCGTGGCGACGATCGCCGCCGAGCAGGACGAGGTCATCCGCTCTGGTCTCGAAGAGTTGCTGATCGTTCAGGGAGGGCCAGGGACGGGTAAGACTGCGGTCGGGCTTCACCGCGCCGCGTTCCTTCTCTTTGCTCATCGCGACTACTTCGCTGACAATCAGGTATTGGTGATCGGGCCGAACCCGGTGTTCCTCAGATACATCGCCGACGTGCTCCCATCACTCGGAGAACGTTCGGTGGCGCAGACCACAGTCACCGGATTGTTGGCGGCGAAGTTCCGAGTCCGAGGCGAGGATTCGATGGAAACGACAGCACTCAAGAGTGACGCCCGCATGTCCGAGGTGATCCGGGCGGCCATGGTGAATCGTGTCGTTGCTCCGCCCGGTGGCTTGGAGGTTCGGTCGGGTGTTTCGGTCATTCGGTTTGATGCTGATGCCGTCCGAGCAATGATGGCTCGGGTTCTCGAGCGCAATCTGCCGCTGAATCCGGCGCGCGACGTGTTCCGGACCATCGTGCTGCAGGAGGCGTGGCGCCAGTACGAAGGACGCGCCGGGTCCGACCCTGGGCGCCAGCCGGCGTTTGTTGCCGCGATCCGCAACGATCCCGGATTCAAGAAGGATTTCGATCGAATGTGGCCGGCGTTCTCGCCGGCGGTTGTCATCCGAGAACTCCTGGGCTCGCCGACCAAGCGGCGAGCGGCAGCTGGCGACCTCCTCGATGCCGAGGAGCAACAGCTGCTGCATCGAACGGTCGCGAAGAAGCCATCGGATGAGCCATGGACTGCTGCAGATCTTCCATTGCTCGACGAAGCGACCCAGGTTGCTGTCGGCGTGCTCCCGGCCTATGGCCACGTCGTTGTCGACGAGGCCCAGGATCACGGACCGATGGCACTACGAATGCTCGGTCGTCGAGCGAAGCAGCATTCGATGACCATTCTCGGCGATCTGGCGCAAGCAACTGCACCCGGGGCAATGACCAATTGGTCGGATGCTTCCCGGCACCTCTGCGGATCCAGCCACGGGGCGGTGGTTCGTGAGCTCACGGTTGGCTATCGAGTCCCGGCTGCCATCCTCGATGTCGCAAACGAGCTGCTTCCCGAGGCGGCGCCCAGTGTCACTCCAGCCCGCTCGATTCGCCCAGGCGGCGAGCCTCCACGGGTTCTTGCCTACAGCGATGCCATGCAGATCGTCGAGACCGTCGGATCAGTGATCGTCGACCTGGGTGGCGGAGCCGACGGCGAGGTGCAGACGTCGATCGCTGTGATAGCCCCGGCGATCCATCACGAGACGTTGCTGAGTGGTCTGGCCGAGCACAACGTCATCCGCTTCGGATCAGGAACGGAAGTGAACCTTCCTGGGTCGTTGGCTGTGGCGCTCCTTGATCCGGACCAGGCCAAGGGCCTCGAGTTCGATTCGGTGATCGTCGTGGATTCGCCTGCGATCCGACGGTCTACGAACGGCCTCCGTCAGCTCTACGTTGCCATGACACGAGCGGTACAGACGCTGACAATGGTCGAGCCAGCCTGATCGAGGTCACACGTCGAGCTCTTCACGATCGATCAAGGTCGAGTTCGTCACGATGTAGTCGCGGCGGGTTGCCACATCGCTGCCCATCAGGATCTCGAAGAGCTTTGCTGCCTCAACTGCGTGCTCGGCGTCGGCCATGGTCAGCCGCTTGAGCACGCGAGTGCTCGGGTCGAGCGTGGTGTCCCTGAGCTCTTCGGCGTTCATTTCGCCGAGACCCTTGA
>CAZYLX010000672.1:0-2611 GCA_964648595.1 uncultured Acidimicrobiaceae bacterium | reverse complement strand
GCTCAGACGCCGGCGAAGACGCGGCATCGGTTGCCGTGGAGATGGCCCGCCTCGTCCAGCGCTACCACTGACGTGCCCGCATCCGCTCGGGTTCGACCATGACGTCTCCGAGCGAACGGGATCGAAAGCGAGTCGCTGATGCCAGAGTCGGCAGGCTTGGCACGATCATGCCGACTCGCTCGACCAACCAGGACAACGCCGTCGCCGTCGTGACCGGAATGCAACCGCACCTCGTGCCGTGCTGTTTTGTCCTTCTCGGCGACACCATCTACTCGGCCGTCGACGGGAAACCGAAGTCGACGTCGGCGCTCAAGCGACTCGAGAACATCCGAGCCAACCCTCGGACATCGCTCCTCGTCGACCGATTCTCGGAGGACTGGGACGAACTGTGGTGGGTTCGAGCCGACGGTGCCGCTCGAGTGATCGAGCACGGCGCAGAATCGACTCGGGCCATCGATCACCTGGTCATCAAGTACGACCAGTACACGGCCGCGCGGCCCCATGGCGCCGTCGTCGCCATCGATGTGGACGAGTGGCGAACCTGGTCGGCCACCGGGTGACGCCCCCTGTCGTTCATACAGCCTCGAGTTACTGAACCATCGTGATGACGCCGATGTAGGACACGCCGGCAACCATCAGCCAAGCGATTGCACCCAGCACCAGAGGCTGGTGGCCGAGGCGTCGGAGGCGATCGACGCGAACTCCGGCGCCCAGCCCGACGAGCGCTGCGGTGAGCATCCAACCCTCGACATCCTTGGCGGTCGCGACCACATCGGCCGACAGCCAGCCCGTCGACCGCAGCGCAACAGCACCGAGGAACAGGGCGACAAACAAGGGCAAGACCGGCGGGCGCTTGCCGTCGAGATCGGTTCGTTCGTTGCGGCGATGGATGTTCACTCCAGCAACGATCGGTGCCAGCAGCACCACTCGGGTCAACTTCACGACGATGGCGATGGCAACGACGGGTGCACCGGCGGTCGACGCCGTGGCGACGACCTGAGCCACGTCATGCACGCTCGCTCCAGCCCATGCCCCGAAGCCCTCATCGGTCAGCCCGAGGGAGCCAGACAGCAACGGAAGAATCAGGATCGCCAAGCTGCCGAACAACGTGACCAGCCCAATCGCGGCGGCAACCTCTTCCTCTTCGGCTTCCGTGGCACCTTCGACCGCGGCAATCGCCGACGCACCGCAGATCGAATAGCCGGTCGCGACGAGCAGGGACAGATCACGGGACAGACCCAGCTTCCGGCCGATCCACTGCGTCCCGAAGAACGTGACGGCCACGGTCACCACGACGACGCCGAGACCACGAGGGCCGAGCTCTGAGATGTCGGACAACGACAAGCGCAGGCCGAGGAGCACGACACCAACTCGGAGAAGCTTCTTCGCCGCGAATGCCAGGCCCGGGGCCGCGGCCGGAGTCGCAAGCGCTGAGTTCCCGATGAGTGCACCGATGGCCACCGCGGCAGTGAGCTTCGACACACTGGCGAAGGGCCCAGCGGCCATCGTTGCCAGGGCGGTCCCGAGCACAACCAGCACAAGGCCGGGGCCATAGGTCGAGACGACACCGGTCGCTCGCTCCATCTCACTTCGGTTTCTGGTCGCACGAAGTTCGAGCTCGGTTGCCACACCACCATGATGATCCGGGCGTCGACCCGCGGGTAGGTGGCCACGACCTCCAAGGCCATAGACTCAACCTCTGGCCACTCATAGATTCAACCTTTATCTCCTCGTTGCCGACAGGATCCCTCGTGCCCCTTTCGCCCATCACCCCAGAGCTGGGAGCCCTCGATCTCTTCGTCTCGGTCGTCGAGCTCGGCTCGCTGTCCAAGGCCGCCGCTGCCCACCACATCGCTCAACCCTCAGCGAGCAGCCGCATCCGCAGTCTCGAGCGTCAGCTCGGGGTTCGACTACTCGACCGATCGCCAGGAGGGTCGGTTCCAACGACCGAAGGCAGTCTCGTTGCCGGTTGGGCCAGCGTCGTCATTCGCTCTGCGGACGAATTGGTGGCCGGTGTCGACGCCCTCAAGGCGAAGGAGCAGGGCCGGCTGCGCATCGCCGCGAGTCTCACCGTTGCCGAGTACCTCCTTCCGCCTTGGCTCGAGCAGTTCCTCCGGAACCGTCCGAACGATTCGGTCGAGCTCGAGGTTGCCAACAGCACCGTGGTGATTCGACGGCTTCGGAACGGCACCGCCGACCTGGGCTTCATCGAGTCTCCTTCCACCGAGGAGGGCATCGTGGAGCACGTGGTCGCCCACGACCGCCTGATCGCTGTCGTCCGTGCCGGCCATCCCTGGAACCAGCGCCCTTCCATTCCGCTCGAAGCGCTTGCTTCGACTCCGCTGGTGCTCCGCGAACAGGGTTCGGGAACTCGCGACGCGTTCGAGCAGTTCCTGGCCGACCGCGATCTCGGCCCTCCGATCTGCGCACTCGAGCTCGGCTCGACCGCCGCGGTCCGGGCTGCCGTGGTGAACAGCGAACTGCCGACCGTGATCAGTGAGCACGTGATCGCCGCCGACCTCGATGCCGGCAGTTTGCGGAGGGTCGAGATTCCCGAACTCGTGATCGAACGGGCGCTCCGAGCGGTGTGGCTGGCGAAACGGGAACTCCC
>CAZYLX010000671.1:0-2614 GCA_964648595.1 uncultured Acidimicrobiaceae bacterium | reverse complement strand
TCAAGAGCCCGACTGCTGCAACACAGATCAAGAGCCCGACGGTCAACGACAATGTGTCTGTTGCCATCACTCGAAGAATGGCGAGGCCGGCGAACAGCCCGATGGGCAGCCCGAGCAGGGCTCGGCTCAATGCGGGTCGGTCGAGATCGTCCCATTCCGCTGTCATGTGACGGGCTCCGATCACCAAACCACCGAGCAACAATGGCCCGGGGGCGAAGTCCACGTCGATGCTCAACAGAATGGGGCCGGCAATGAGACCGAGGCCGATGCCGGCCGACCCCTGCACGATGGCGCCTGCTGCGGTGATCAGTAGCACCAGGATCAATTCGAATGAGCTCAGGTCTGCGATCACCGAAGGATCATCCCAGACCGGTCTCGAGTACCGGGTTGGTCGATTGCTGGTGGGGATCCCACTCGAGGTGTGGATCGATCGGCCAAAGAGCACCTCGGGCATTCGGGTGATCGAACACGGTCACGTCGCGGGTGGTGAGCCCAGGGCTGTCCGCAGTGATGATGGCCGAAGCCAGATCGCGGAATCCGGCTCGGAAGTGTTGGCTGCCCTTCAACCCAACGATCGACCGTGTCGTGACGTCGATTCCGTGGAGGGCGAAGACTTCGGCATCGAACGTCTGGTTCCGCTTGGACGTCACGATCACGTCCACGTTCCCGATGACGAGCCTGGCGCTCGGGCCAAGCCTGGCTTTGACGCCGGCGAGCATCGGGCTGGTGTGGACGAAACGGCCGTCGCTCAGCGTCTTGACATATGCCTCCGCCTCGACTGGCTCCCCGTGGAGATCTCCGTGACGGCCCCCAAGGAGCACGTCGATGGTCGCACCGACGCCTGCGGCGTTCGCTGCTGCTGCGGTGACCGGGTCGAAGACGAAACCGAAGCACGAGCTCTCGATGTCAGCCTCGATCATGGCCCGCAGCACATGGGTGCCGTCTCCGGGTGTTCCACCTCCGGGGTTGTCTGCGGTGTCATTGATGACAACCGGGCCACCGGACGAGGCAAGTGTCTTGCGGGCCAGCTCGATGGCAATTTCGGGGCTGCGCGATTCGGTGAGGAACGATGCGCGGCTGTCCCAGAGCACGGCGGCGATGTCGGTGGCGACGGCACGAGCGAGTCGACGGTCGTTGTCGGTTGTCACGACGATCGAGGCACCGGTTGCTCCGATGTCGGTGTACGGGAAGCCGTGAAAGAACGTTGCATCGATGACTCCGGCGCGGTCCTCCGCTTGCAGACAGAGGTCTCGAATCGTTGCGGCCGGCCCCTCATCGGTTGTGGATGTTGGCAGGAGCAGCGGGACCTGGTGGACATGCGTGGTTGGTCGCCACCTGCGGTCGACCAGTACAGGCAGCGACGTGATGGCCTCGACACCTCGCTCGAACATGTCGGTGTGGGGGTACTCATGCACACCGAGCATGAGATCGATCGATTCGCCCATCGCAGTGGTGATGTTGCCGTGGAGATCGAGGGGGACGACCAGTGGGATGTCGGGGCCGGTCAGCGCCCGAATGGATGCAGCGAGGTCGCCTTCGAGGTCCTCGATACCTTCGACGACGCCGGCCCCGTGCATCGAAAGGGCGATGGCATCCACGGGGAACGCATCAGCAATGCGGGCCAACAGCTCGTCTTTCATCGCGGCATACGCCGATGCCTCGATGATGCCGGACGGCCCGGCCCAAGCCCAGAAGGTCGGCACGATTTCGTGGCCGGCCTCATCAGCGGCGTCGAGGAAGCCGCCAAGGAATGTGCGAGTGCCCCTCGAGGTCAGGAGTTCATCACCTCTGAGTTGCTGGAAGTCAGCGAGCCCGGTTGTGCCCATTCCGTCGGTGGCATACGTGTTCGTCTCGTGCTCGAGACCTCCAATGGCAATACGCATCCGCTGCAAGCTAGACGCCGTTGGATCTGGTGGTGTCAATCCTGTCCTCGACAGCTCGCCGTCGAGGACGCCGTACGTCAGTCCCGGCTGATCTCGAGGCTCGAGCCTTCGAAGGCTTCGTCGACAGCGAGGGTCAGCTCGATCTGATCGAGAGCACGGGTGATGTCATCGGCGGTTCGCAAGTTGCCCTTGGAGAACTGAGGGAGAAGCGTCACGACGGCATTTTTCACGATCGGTCGTTCGGCCGCGTTGTGGCAATCCAGGAGCCAATCGACACAGTCGGCCACAGGGACGTACTCGTTGCCGTTGATCTCCGCTCGAGCTGCGGAGATGGTTGCGATGATCTTCATCGATTCGGTGGAGGTCATATTCGAGCCTTTCGATCGCTTCGAGCGATTGGATGCGAGCTACTTACTTGAACAAGAGTTACCTCATTGAACACACTGACGTTCGGCTTGTCTTCCAAGTTCCCGCATTTTCTGAATGTGACATATGCCCTTCATGGTGACGAAACAATTCGTTTGGCCCAGACGAGTGGCCGTATGCGCTGATCGCCGACGTGAATGGCCGATACTTCGACCATGATCGATCAAGTTCACCATCTCGCGACGCTCGCTGACTGGGAGAAGCGATCATCGGCTCATTACGAGCCGGCGGGTCTGGCTGAAGAGGGTTTCATCCACCTGTGCACCCGAGAACAGCTCGCAGGTGCTGTTGAGCGCTACTACCAG
>CAZYLX010000670.1:0-2615 GCA_964648595.1 uncultured Acidimicrobiaceae bacterium | reverse complement strand
GACTGTTCTCGCAGCCGACGGCGGGGTGACCGAGTGGCGTCAGATCATCCGGACGACGATCGACGATGGGAAGATTTGCCGGCTCGACTGGTTCGAAGCCGACGACCTTCACGACGCCATGGCGCCGGTTGCAACGGGCATCCGCCCAACACCGGCGATGCAAGCCGAAGCGACCATGGCGCGCGGCGCCAATATCATCAGCGTCTCGAGCACCTCGGTTCAGCGCTGGGTTGACGAACAGCTCCGGCGCCTGTCAGCAGGCGATCTCGACGGGTTCGCCGCCGCAGTTCACGACTCGTTTGCCGGGAGCGATAGACGCCCGACGTTCGAAACCACGATGGACAAGGACCTCCATGTCCTGTCAGTGGGGTTCACAATCGATGTAGACTCAGGCATCCCTTGGGCGGTCTCAGCAGCCGAGTGTTTGGCCACACGCGGCGACCTTCTCATGGTCTTCCGCCAGGTCGTCGCACCGGTTGACCCATCCGACGACTCGTTCCGTGTCGAAGCGCTCGCCGTGGTTGAGTTCGGCGACGACAGCCTCCAACGTCGCTACGCGGTGTTGGAACTCGACCAGCTCGATGAGGCGATGGCACTCCTCGACGAGTGGTACGCCGAGTCGTTGACTGCCGCCGAGGCCGACACCCGAACGCTTGCGGAGAGGACCCGCGATGCGACGAACGACGCTCAGTCCCGGGGCGATCTAGAGGCATACGGCCGGTATCTGCATCCAGCCGCGACCAACGACGACCGACGCCGCAGCGTTCAGCAGACATTTGACCGTGAAGCGATGATCGAGGGTGCCGCCTTCCGTGCTGAGCTCGAGGACGTCTCGATGTCGGCCACGACGATCGCGACTCGTGGCGAGTTGTTGCTGCTCGAAGATTGGGTTGGCGTCGCGGACAACAGCGCCGACGCTTTCCGCGTTGAGATGATGATGGTCCTCGAAGTCGACACAGACGGCCTACTACTCCGTGTGGCAGCTTTCGACCCCGATGATCTGCAAGCTGCGCACACGCTGCTTGACGAGTGGTACCGGCAATCATTGCCAGTCCCGACCACTACGGCCGAGCAACTGAATGGCCAGATGGGTGCTTGCTTAGATCAGTCCGATTGGGACGGCCTGGCAGCGCTGCTCGCACCTGACATGGTCGAGGAGGACTATCGCCCGTTGCTTCGGGCAACCCATTCGAGAGGGCAGTTCGTCAACTCGTTGCGGGAAGTGATCTCGGGCGGACTCGGCGTTCGAGGTTCCGTGGCAGGAACAGGAGTGGCCACGCGAGGAGACGATCTTTCGCTTGGTCACATTCAGTGGACAGATGACGACAGTCCGACGCTGCCGCCATTCCTCGAGATCTACTTCGTGACGGAATGGAGTTCCGAGGGTCTCCTTCAGCGTGCCGCGTCGTTCGACATGACCCAGCTCACCGAGGCGATCGAGTGTCTCGACGACTGGTACGAGGAGCTGCACCCTGAGATCCGGTCGGTTTCGCCGGTCACGAGGGCGTTGCGACACGCGATCATCGCCTTTGATCGCGATGCCCTGGCCGAAACGCTGGCCGAGGACCTCATCTGCATCGACCACCAGCTGGCCTCGTTCCCCGAGCTCGACAAGCTGGGAATGATCGAGCGTGTTGCGGCGCTGTGGGAGCAGCTCCCGGATGGCGTTGACATGATCATCCCTGCGTGCCCTGCGTTCAATGAACTTGGAACGGTCGCGACCGTCAACGCGTCCGCAATAGGCGGATTGGGCACCTGGTCATACGCCATGATGATGATCGTCGACCGTGAAGTAATCAGCCGGATCGAGATCTTCCCCACAGACCAGGTCGATCGGGCCCTGGCCAGGTTTGACGAATTGACAGCAGTGGTGCCTCAATCGCTCGCCCAACAGTGGGGCGCTGTTCAGGACCAGCTCATAGGCCAAGGCAAGTGGGAAGAATGGGCTGAGCACCTCACCGAAGACTTCGTCTCCTACGACAATCGGTCACTGGTGCACGAAGTGTTCAGCGCACAACAGGCAATCGACACGATCCGATATCTTGTCGGCAAAGAACTCGGCCGCAACCTCCGGCCGCAGTTCGCGTCGCTCGCGACGCGAGGCGAGTACCTCCACCTCGGCCACCTGAGCATCACCGACCACGTTGATGACGACGGCATAGATGTGGGCATGCTGATCGTCGACGAGTGGACCACCGATGGGAAACGAAAACGAAGCGCCAGCTTCGACCCTGATGCTCTAGACGCCGCTACCGCCACCCTCGACCAGTGGTACCGCGACTTCGACACGAGCTAAGCGAGATCCGGTCGAGGTTGTTAACCATGTCGAAGAATCAAGCATGCCCCGTCGCCACGGCTTTAGCCGCCCCGCACCACTCGCCGGCGAGACGGCATTAGGGCCAACCCGACCTCGATCCGTAGTCCTGGTACCGGGCGGGCCAGCAGCCCTCCGACCGGGGGAACTATGGCCGGAATGGACGTAGCGGAAGAAGTTGGGCTCGAATCCACGGATCCGTGCCTAGAACGTGCCCAGAACAACGCGAAACAGCGGCAAATCACGGTCCGTAGAGGTCGGCCGCCGAACCCCCGAGATCCCTTAGATTGCACCGAAAACC
>CAZYLX010000669.1:0-2623 GCA_964648595.1 uncultured Acidimicrobiaceae bacterium | reverse complement strand
GGCCGACAAGAAGGTGTCAGCTCGGCGCTCGCCAAAACGGGGCTCGATCTACTCATTGTTCGACGAGCTGGTCAGCATTCCAACATTGCTCGACCATCCGAATCTCAGCCTCGAAGTGGTCCTGTTCGACGAGATCCGCAAGCAGGTGCACGACCCTTCGCTGCGACGGCGTCGAGGCGGATATCGAACCGTCGACCGCCAGATCGAGGAGATCATCGATCAGCAACGGTTCGATTCTGTCCTCGATCTTCGGCGACTGTTGCCATCGACCCTGCCAGACGTTTTCACAACGGCCGACATCGCCGAACATGCCGGCTGCGGGCGCGACGCAGCGCAGAAACTCGCCTTCTGTTTCCAGGCTGCCCATCTCGTCGACCGTATCGATCGAACCAGGGCCGGCTACCGGTACCGGATCAGCTCGTGATGGGAACCGGACCACGAATCGAAACGTCTCACTGATCATGCGCCGACATCTGCCGCCCTTGACCGCATTGCCCTTGATCATCGTGGGCCTGGTTGCCGCGGCGTGTGGATCCGGCGGGTCCAGCGCGGCGATCATCGAACCGAGCGGCGGCGTCGACCGGGCCGAAACAGTTGCCGATGCACCGGTCGACGAACTGGCCGCCGGGTTCAACAACGCTGGATTCGATTTGCTCCGAACATTGCCGGCCGAAGAGAACACGATTCTCAGCCCAGCCAGCATCGGCCACGCCCTCCTGATGGCCCGGGCCGCGGCCGACGAGTCCACCGGCATCGCCATCGACGACGGATTCGAGCTGCCAATCGGCATGAGCGCGCACGATGGGTGGAACTCGATTGGCCAGGCCATCGAAGCCACCAGCGGAGAGACAACATCGATGGCCGGCGAACCGACACCGATCGTGACGATCGCCGACCGCATCTGGCCACGCCAGGGTCTGGAAGTGGATCCGGCTTGGGTCGACCTCCTGGCCAGCCACCATGGGGCCGATGTCGAGACCATCGACGTCGGCGCTCCGGAAGAGAGCAGGGCCAGAGTCAACGAATGGGTCTCCAACCAGACCAACGAGCTGATCCCCGAGCTCCTCCCCCCGAACTTCATCGATGGCAACACCCTTCTCGTCCTGACCGATGCCGTCTATTTCAAGGCGCAGTGGAAGCTGATCTTCCTCAAATACGGCACCGTTGATGCAGCATTCACAAACCTGGACGGCTCCGAGACCGCAACCACTTACATGCGAGAGCTCGAACAGACCGCACCTCGAGGCATCGGCAACGGGTGGGCGGCAGCCGAGTTGCCATACCTCGGCGACGAGTACTCGATGTTGGTCATCGTGCCTGACGACTTCGAGGCATTCCGTTCCGAGCTCTCACAGGCCGCGCTCGACGAGATCGACGGCATCATCGAACCGGGCCCGTACGAGCTGCTCCTGCCGAAATGGGAGACCGAGTCCGACATCGACCTGATGCTCTGGCTGAGCGACATGGGCGCGGCCCCTGGCAACTACCCGGCGATGGGGAACGGCTTCATCGACGGTGCTGTCCACGCCGCCGTGATCACCGTCGACGAGATCGGCACCGAGGCCGCTGCTGCCACGGGACTCGGCGTGGCAGAGTCAGGCCCACCCGAGCCCGAGTTCACGATCGCCGTGGACCAACCGTTTCTCTATCTGATCCGCCACGTCGACAGCGGCCTGGTCTTGTTCGCAGGCCAGGTCACCCAGCTGTAGCCGCTACGGCAGGCTGATGATGGTGATGGCTCCGGTGTCTCCGTCGACCTGGATCGTTGCCCCATCGGGAATTCGCTTGGTGGCGTCGGTGGCCGACACGACACACGGGATACCGAGTTCACGACTCACGATGATGGCGTGGCTGAGCGGTGCGCCAACGTCGACCACCACACCGCCGGCAGGCACGAACAACGGCGTCCATGACGGGTCGGTGATGGGGGCGACGAGGATGTCGCCGGGCTCCAGAGCGGTCGGATCGTGGGAGTCTGTGACGACCCGGGCGATCCCCTCGTACTGCCCAGGACACCCGGGGATGCCCTGCATGACCTCGCCGGCCTCGACCAGCGTGATCACGACGTCGTCGCGTCGCGGATAGCTGGTCATGTCTGGGCGGCCGCCGTGGAACAGGAAGGGCTCCTGCAGTGCCGAGACCTCCGCCATCAATGCCTCGCGGCCGGCCAGCTGATCGGTGTACGTGCCGGGGTTCGCCACTTCCTCCTTGAGCTCGGGTCGGGTGAGCAGACCGAAGTCGTCGTGGCGATGGAAGGTTCCGGCGGCGACCCGGCGGCGACCCAATTCGTGGAGCGCCACACGGAGCTCATGGACCAGTTTGATGTTGTTGGTCTTAGTCCGCTCCCGACCCGGCATGAAGACGGTGGCCGAGTTCAGCGCGGCCATGAACTGACCGTGGGTTTCTGGATCGCCTTCGATCATGGCTGCGATCTCGGCGCCGAGCGTCTCGCGTTCACTTCGCCGGTCGTCGTTGTGCAATTGGGGTGCGGCCTCTGGAGCCGACAGCCGCATGCGATCGATGGCTGCCAGGGCGAGGTCGGGTTCGGTTTCCCAGGTAGGAGAGCGGACCTCCCACTCGTTCGGGCCGCGACAGCCGTACGAGAACAGGAAGGTTTCGAACG
>CAZYLX010000668.1:0-2624 GCA_964648595.1 uncultured Acidimicrobiaceae bacterium | reverse complement strand
CTCGAGGCTTTCCACGATGACTCGGTTGCTTCCCCGAATCCCATCAATGCCGTCGCCGTCCTTTCGCGCGCAGACGAGATCGGCGCCGGACGGCTCGATTCCATGGCGTCGGCGAGGCGCATCGCCAACCGCTACGGCGACGATCGGAGGCTGCGCCGACTGGCCCAGATCGTTGTTCCCGTTGCTGGGCTTCTGGCCGAGACTGCGGCAACGCTCACCCAGGCCGAGTTCTCGATGTTGCGATCGCTGGCGCAGGTTCCGTCGAAGGAGATTCAGCCTGTCCTGCTGTCGGCTGATCGATTTGTCGAGGCTCGGCCGGAAACGCCGCTGACATCGCTCGAACGGTCGGCGCTGCTCGAGCGATTCGGCCTGTTCGGGCTCCGTCTCTCGCTGGCCTTGTTGCGCCGAGGTGTGTGTCAATCCAGCGTCGAGCTCGCCGATGAGCTGACACAGCGGTCAGGACTGACCGATCTCCAGACGATCCTGACCACGCTGTTCGTCGATCGTTCCGACGTGCTCAAGGCAAGGTCGGCGCTTCTTGTTGTCGAGCGGCTGTGCACCGAGCAGCCGACCACGCCCGGCGCCTCCGCGCTGCTGCTCGAGGTCGAGCGCATCATGGCTGGCGCTCATCCGTTCAACGAACTCACCACTCTGGCTGCCCTCCGAAGTGGCTTCGTGACAGGAAAGGCAAAGAACCTGCTCGATCTCGAGCGAGTCCTCGGTTCGCGCGGGACGACGTCATGGCAGCGGCTGGAGATCGACCAAACGGCCGATACCGATGCGGTCCGCTCTGCGGCGATGACGGCGCTCAGCCGCTGGCAGCGGCTGGCCGAGAACCCGTTCACGAAGCACGATCTCTCGGTCGCATCACGCGTGGCGATTCGCACGCTCGAGGAAATCATCAACGACAACGTGACCGCCTGAAGCCAGCCCCGCCGAAGGAACGAACCCCGGGTTCGTGACCCTCAGTTTCAGTCTTCTCAGCCCCCGGTTGTTCGCCGAAGGCGGACACTTGGTTGTGCTCGGCTAGAAGTCGAGGTCGAGATCGGAGGGGTCGTCGCCGGTCGCTTCCGGCTCGCTCTCGAAGTACTGCTCGAACGTGTCGGCCTCGTTCGTTGCCTCAGCGGTGCTGTCGGCGAACGGATCGTCGAATGGATCGTCGAGTTCGAGTGAGGAGTCCGGGCCATCCGTCAGCGGTTCATCGAGCTCGCCGAGCTCTTCGATGACAACGGAATCATCAATCTCGCTCGGCGCCTCGTCGGCTCCGGGTTCACTGAAGTCGGGGGTGATGTCCTCGCCCTCGACTGGGGACTCGCCCAGTTCGTCGTCTGGCGCGTCGTCGTTGTCCGAACCATCAATCACTCCCGCTCCTGCGAGAGACGCAATCGCCGACAATTCCGGCCCGCCAACATCGAGGTCGAGCGGTTGTTCGTCGAGCACGGCGAACGCATCGCTGGGATCGCCAGCGTCCAGCGAAGCAAGGATTGGGGTGAGGGCATCGGCCTCGGCGAGGGGGGCCATGTCGGAGTAGGACGCCAGCGCCTGCCCGAACATGTCGGCCGGCAGATCGTCGAATCCTTCCTCAGCCAGCATGGCCTCAGCGTCGTTGGAACCACGCAAAAGGCCCTGGATCACTCCTCGCAGGGTCATGCCAATCACACTAACTCCTCTACTGGAGCGGCGAATGGGGGATATCCCTGGTCGTGTCGGGGGTGGAGATTTGGGCCTACGATGGCCTCCGCCTGTCTCGGGTGCGACGCGTAGCCGAGGCATGAGCAGAATCCTCGGAGGGAAGCAGCAGTGACATACGAAGTCGGCATCGATCTGGGTACGACGTACACCGCAGCCGCCGTCCATCGCGACGGGAGATCGTCGATCTTCCCTTTGGGTTCGCGGGCCGCGGCCATCCCCACGGTCGTCTACCTCAAAGAGGGCGGCGAAGTATTGACTGGCGAGGCCGCTGTTCGTCGAGCCATCACCGAGCCCGAACGGGTTGCCCGTGAGTTCAAGCGGCGATTGGGAGACCACACGCCGATCATCGTCGGTGGCACGCCGTATTCGTCGGAAGCCCTGATGGCCAGAGTGTTGCGTGCCGTTCTCGATCAAGTCGAGACTCGGGAAGGGTCTGCGCCTTCTCGCATCGCGATTTCCCATCCTGCGAATTGGGGGCAGTACAAGCTCGATCTCCTCCATCAGGTAGTTCGACTGGCCGAAGTCGATGCCGACCAGCTCCTGCTGCTCACCGAGCCCGAGGCCGCAGCCCTGTCGTACGCCTCGCAGGAACGGATCGACCCTGGCGAGATCATCGCCGTTTACGACCTCGGCGGCGGCACCTTTGACGCAGCCGTTCTGCGCCGAACGGAACTCGGTTTCGAAATCATCGGCAAGCCCGAGGGCATCGAGCGGCTCGGTGGAATCGATTTCGACGCCGCGGTCGCGGCGCACGTTGCCCGCTCACTCGATGGAGCTCTCGACAACCTCGACGCTGATGATCCCTCGGCGATCGCCGCGATGTCCCGCCTTCGCCAGGATTGCGTCGACGCCAAGGAGGCACTGTCCTCAGACACGGACGCGACGATCCCCATCCTGCTCCCTTCGCTGCAAACCGACGTTCGCATCACAAG
>CAZYLX010000667.1:0-2625 GCA_964648595.1 uncultured Acidimicrobiaceae bacterium | reverse complement strand
CCGTAGCGGGGACCATCTCCACCACCTAGCGCAGCCTCGAGCATGTCCCGCGCACGCATCTCGAAGTAGAAGCCCGGCCATTCCATCTGCTTCCACTGGAGATTTCGACTCTTCATCTCCAGAGTCTTGTCCTTGCCATCCCAGACTTCGCTCAGGAGTGGCCGCAAGACCTCCACGATCCTCTGGGCTTCGTCAATCCGCTGCTGGCCAACCACATTGAATATGCCGACCGTCTACGACTCTATGAGGAAACCAACGTGCTGCTGTGGAACGACGGTGGGAAGGGGTTCATCGATGATGCCGAATCCGACGAGCCGTCTGGGGTCGCAGCATTCGGGTGGCACAGCGGTGCATCGGTGGGTGACGTCGACGGCAACGGCTGGCCCGACGTGTTCGTTGCCGGATACACCGACCTCAATCGCCCCATCACCTCGGCAACGAAGGGCTTCCCGAACACCCATCAGGCAGAGCCGGATCTGCTTTTCCTCAACGAGGGCCCGTCCGGTGACATCAGGGCTCGTTTTCGAGAGGTGGCAGGCGACGTCGGGATCGAACCGAACGGCCCTGACTACGGGCTGGGGTCGCTCCTCACCGATCTCGATGGCGATGGCGACCTCGACCTGTACGTCGCCAATGACACGACACCGAATCAGCTGTACGAGAATGTGCCAGGTGCCGGCAGCGACGGATTCACGTTCGTCGAACAGGGTGTCGAATCGGGTGTCGGTGACACCGGCGCAGGCATGGGCGTTGCCGCGGCTGACATGGACGGTGACGGGCTGGTCGACCTGGTCACCACCAACCAGTTGAAGGAACGCCACGTCATCGTGCGTAATGCATCGAACGAAGGCCTCGCGTTCGTCGAGGACGTCCCCATGGTGGGGTTGTCCGAGTTTGGTATCGGTTCCACAGGTTGGGGCACCAGCTGGATTGATGTCGATCTCGACACCGATCTCGATCTGTTCGTCGGCCACGGTGCGATTCCGGTCCGCGACCTGATCGACGATCGCCAGCTCTCCGGGTTGATCGAGAACCTGGCCCCGCAGGGTCCCAACGAAGGGTTCGCCGACGTCACGGCCGAGGTCGGGCTCGTCGCCGTTGGGCCGCAATTGGGGCGGGGCGTCGCGGCTGCCGACTTCGACAATGATGGCGACATGGACCTTGCGATGGGCACCATTGGTGGCCACATCCTTCTGCTGCGCAACTCTGGCGCTGGTGGGACGTGGCTCGAGGTGGCGACACCGGCACCGTCGCCTGGGGCGATTGTCACGGTCGAACTCGCCGACGGCACCCGAATGCGCCGCCAGATCGTTGTCGGCGGCAGCTACCTGTCATCGGAGGACCCCCGCGCCCACTTTGGGCTCGGGGGCGCCGACCGTGCAGACACGGTGACGATCGAGTGGCCAGACGGCACGATCGTGACGCGTTCAGATGTAGAGGCCGACCAGATCCTGCGTGTCGAGCGAGGCGATGCCGAGTGAGCCGTGGCAGGAAGCTCGCGCTCGCTTTCGGCGCGATCATCATCGCCGTCGCTGGGGCGATCGTGATCAGCGGGGCGCTTACTGAGCCAGACGATTCGACGGCTCAGTGCGAGCGATCGGCGGATCCCGAGCTGTCGGTCGCCCGGCACTGGAACGAAGCCGTGCTTGCCGCGATCCGCAGCGACTTCCCGGCGCCGACGATCCACGCCCGCAACCTGTACCACGCGTCAGCAGCGATGTGGGACGCATGGGCTGCGTACGAACCGGACGCGACTGGGGTCTTCGTCGCCGAGGAACGCACCGCCGACGATGTCGAGGCGGCCCGGGAGGAGGCGATGAGCTACGCCGCCTACCGCGTGCTCGTCGCCCGGTATCTCCCGTCACCACGAGCGGAGATCGCGGTGACCCAGCTCGACGAGCTCATGGACGCCTTGTGTTACGACCGGTCGATCACCACGACGGAGGGCGACAGTGCGGCGGCGTTCGGCAACCGGATCGGGGACAGCGTGCTGGCGTTCGGCCTCACAGACGGATCGAACGAGGCTGGCGGATACACGGCTGACTACACGCCGGTCAACCCGCCGCTGGTCGTCGACCGGCCGGGGACCGACATGGCCGATCCGAACCGATGGCAACCGCTCGAGCTGGACGTGATGGTGGCGCAGAATGGGATTCCGCTGGAGGACAACGTACAGACCTTTGTCGGCCCCCAGTGGGGACACGTGACGTCGTTCGCGCTGCCGCCGGCCAACTCGAACGGCTTGACCGACGACCCGGGACCACCTCCCATGCTCGGCGACGCTGCGACCGATGACGAGTTCAAGCTGGCCGTCAACGAGGTCATCAGGTACAGCGCCACGCTTGATCCGACCGACGGTGAGACCATCGACCTCTCGCCAGGCGTTCAGGGGAACCGGGTACTCGGCACCTACGAGCCCATCGGTCATGTGGTCAACCCCGTGACCGGAGCGGCATACGAACCGAACGTCGTCGCACTCGGCGACTACGGCCGTGCAGTCGCCGAGTTCTGGGCCGATGGTCCAATGTCGGAGACACCTCCCGGCCATTGGAACTCGATCGCCAACTTCGTCGTCGATGAGCTCGCACGGAGCGCCCCGCTCCGCACCACCGGTGACGGTCCGGA
>CAZYLX010000666.1:0-2629 GCA_964648595.1 uncultured Acidimicrobiaceae bacterium | reverse complement strand
TTCCCCCTCATCCTCTTCCCCGATCGAGCTTCCCCGTTTGAATGTCAACCACCGGGAAAGGTGGAGCGATGAACGTCGCTGTTGTCCAAGGAAGAGTCAGAACGACCCCCGATCGGCGAATTGCGAGTGATGGCTCGCTGCTCTTGAGTTTTGATGTCGTTGTTGCTCGCTCACACGATCGAGAGCGTCTCAGCGCAAGCTCGAACGCGGTCGGAACGCAGGTCCCCGTGACCTGGCAGGGGTCAGAACCGAAAGCTCCGACCGTTGCCGAGGGCGACCTCGTCACTGTGGTCGGATCGGTCCATCGTCGCTTCTATCGCCGGGGCGGAGCGACGATGTCTCGAACCGATGTCCGGGCCGAGCGGGTGCTTCGAGGCGTCGGGGTTCGTGCATCACGGGCGATCGCCGATGCGGTCGCTCCCGGAAACGGCGCATAGCGGCAGAAGCCGCCGGTCCAGAAGCTGTCCTTTGGGGACCGGAGTTCCGGTCCCCAAAGTGGCTTGGCTCAGCTGAGCGTGTTGATGTTCCCGAGCTCGATGAAGGCCTGCTCCAAGCGAGCACCGAAGCTTTCCTCACCGGCACGAAGCCACGCACGCGGATCGTACTTCTTCTTGTTCGGGGCGTCTGGCCCGTCGGGGTTGCCGATCTGGCCCTGCAGATAGTCGTGGTTGGCCTGTTCGTAGTGTCGGATGCCATCCCAGAAGGCCCACTGCAAGTCGGTGTCGATGTTCATCTTGATGACGCCGTAGGAGATCGCTTCCTCGATCTCGGCGGCGGTTGATCCGGAACCGCCGTGGAACACGAAGTTGACAGGCTTGTCAGCGGTCTCGTGCTTCTCCTTGATGTACTTCTGTGAGTCATCGAGGATCGACGGGGTCAGCTTGACGTTGCCCGGTTTGTACACCCCGTGGACGTTGCCGAATGCGGCAGCAATGGTGAAACGATCACTCACCTCGGACAGCCGCTCATAGGCGTACGCAACCTCTTCTGGCTTCGAGTACAGGTCCTCGGGTTTGACCGCTGAGTTGTCGACACCGTCCTCTTCGCCACCGGTGATCCCAAGCTCGATCTCGAGGGTCATGCCCATCTTCGACATGCGCTGGAGGTAGGCGACACAAAGATCGATGTTCTCCTCCATCGGTTCCTCCGAGAGGTCGAGCATGTGCGAGCTGAACAGCGGTACACCATTCGCTGCGTAGTACTCCTCGCCGGCGTCGAGCATGCCGTCGATCCAGGGCAGCAGCTTCTTCGCAGCATGGTCGGTGTGCAGGACGATGCGAGCGCCGTAGCGGTCCGCCATGTTTCGAACATGGAGCGCGCCGGAAATGGAGCCGGCAACCGAGGCCTCGATGCCGCTGCCGTATCCCTTGCCTGCAACGAATGCGCCACCGCTGTTCGAGAACTGAATGATGGCGGGAGCGTTCAGCTTGGCCGCGGTTTCCATCACCCCGTTCATCGTGTTGGTACCGATGCAATTCGCCGCAGGTAGTGCGAATGCGTTGGCCTTCGCGTGGGCGAAGAGTTCGGAAACGGCGTCACCTGTGAGGACACCCGGGGCAAATTCGGCGCTTGACATCCGCTTGACGCTAGCAACCCAGGGGTCGACCCGGGGAGACCTCCCGTCACCTTGATCCAGCTCCGGTAGCGTTCGGCCGCATGACGACATGGGCCCTTGACCTCGACGGTGTGATCTGGAGCGGGACAGAGCCGATTCCCGGATCATCGGAGGCTGTTGCCGAGCTGCGGGCCGCCGGCCGCGACGTCGTATTCGTGACCAACAACTCGTTCGCAACGATCTCCCAGCAGGAGCAGAAGCTGGCGTCGTTCGGGATCGACGCCCGAGACATCGTCATCACTTCGGCTCAGGCCGCAGCTTCGTTGGTCGAGCCGGGCGAGCGAGTGCTTGTTCTCGGCGGCCCGGGAGTGGTCGAAGCGCTCGGCGTCCGTGACGCGGAGCTCATCGATCACGAGATGCTCGGAGACTTCATTCCGGTGGCGACAGTGAGTTCGGTCGTGGTGGGCCTCGATTGGCATCTCGACTACCACCGGCTGTCGGCAGCTGTGCAAGCAATCCTGGCCGGAGCGCGGTTCATCGCCACCAACACCGATTCGACCTACCCGAGCGAACGGGGGCTGTTGCCCGGCGCTGGCGCCATCGTTGCCGCCGTTGCTGCCGCCACCGGCCAATCTCCGATTGTTGCCGGAAAGCCCGAACAGCCGATCGCCCAGTTGGTGCGGGCGCGATTCGGCGACAGCGGGATCATGGTCGGTGATCGGCCGGAGACCGATGGCGCCTTCGCCGCTTCGCTCGGCTACGACTTCGGACTCGTGTTGTCCGGAGTCACCACGGACCCGGAGGGTGTCGCGCCGGTTCCCGATGTTGTGGCTGACGACCTTGCCCGTCTTGTTGCAACTGCGCTCGCTGGCTAACGATCTGCTTCGGTCGGCGGACGCTCTGTGTCGTCGGGGAGCGTGCCGTGTTTGGCGATGTTGCATTGGTCACATTGGGTCGATTTCTGACTGCTAACTATTGCAAGCATGTGCAAGCGGGAGTATTCTTCTCTCATGACCACCCCCTCAACTACCGCCACCTCCACCCTCGCCGACCGCGTCCGCAAGATGGACGTCC
>CAZYLX010000665.1:0-2629 GCA_964648595.1 uncultured Acidimicrobiaceae bacterium | reverse complement strand
CATCGAACTGCGTTTCTCCGACGCCTCCCCGACGATCCCAGAAATGATCGGCATTGCCGATCAAGTGGGAGCAACATGCTCCGCGCCTGTCTTCATACGTGCCGGCGTGCCAATGGCCCCATCGGGGCATCAGCTGATCGTGGCTCGATCAGCCGGAATGGTTCGTCGACCAGTCGACGATGTCGTCTACGACCTCGGGCTCGACGAGCTCGACAGCCCGCCGAGCTCCGCCGAAGTGGGGGAGCGTTGGCGGGATGCCGATGGCACCGGTCGGTTCTCCATCTCGACCGTTGGCTTCGACCCACTCGATGCCGGCGAGCTCATTGCGCTTGCGACCCTCGCATGCGTCAGTGGAGCAACCGCAATCGTCACCGATCGAGTGCGGTCGGTGCGGCGCGTGGTCGACACCGTCACGCCCATCATGGCGGCGGGTACCACCCCGGATGCTTCCATCGCCGAGGCTTCGGTGGCCGACAACCCGGAAACGGTCGTTGGTTGATGTCGTTGACCGTGATCAAAGGCGATGACCCAACGCTGGTGGCGCAAGCCCTGCAGGCGACTGTGAAGGAGCTCGTCGGGGCCGGCGACCGCAGCCTCATGGTCGAGGAGGTCGGCGAAGCGCAGTATGCACCAGAGGGCGGCGATCCCGAGCTGACGGCACTCGTCAATGCTGCACACACGCCACCGTTCCTGACCGAACGCCGGGTCGTTGTCGGTCGCAACCTGGCGATGTTCACCCGAGGCGAGCAGGTCAGCGGGCTGGTTGGTTGGATCGAGTCGCCACTGCCGACAACGGACCTGATCCTCGTGTGGGAGAAGGGCGCGAACACTCAGCGTCTCAACCCGATGCCAAAGGCTCTCAAGGAAGCGC
Source organism: uncultured Acidimicrobiaceae bacterium (assembly GCA_964648595.1). Lineage (GTDB taxonomy): Bacteria > Actinomycetota > Acidimicrobiia > Acidimicrobiales > SZUA-35 > SZUA-35. The sequence continues at coordinate 1,758 of CAZYLX010000665.1, read as the reverse complement.
TCAAGACCGCGGGGGCCCGTGAGATCGACGCCGCGCCAAAGGGCAAAGGCCTCAAGATGCTTCTCAACGAGAAGCTGGCCGACGCACCGGTTCGTCTTGATCCCGGCGCAAAGCAGGCGATCGTCGAACGATTGGGCGACGATGCGGGCCGAGCGAAGGCGATCCTCGAGTCGCTGGTCAGTGCCTATGGCGAAGGTGCCAGACTCACAAAGGCCGACGTCGAGCCCTATCTCGGCCAAGCGAGCGACGTACCGCCTTGGGAACTCACCGACGCCATCGATGGTGGCGAGATCGGCGTCGCCCTCGAGAAACTCCATCGCATGCTGCAAGGCGGAGAACGCCACGCTCTCGCAGTGATGGCCACGATCCACTCGCACTATCAGCGAGCGTTGGCGCTCGACGGCAGTGGAATGACCGACGAGAAGTCAGCGGCCGCTCATCTCGGCATGAAGGGCTCGACGTTCCCGGCCAAGAAGGCGCTCACGTTGAGCCGCCGAATGGGATCGGAGCGCACGCAGCGGGCCATGCAACTCATCGCCCAGGCAGACCTCGACCTACGCGGTGTCAGCGCAGTGCCTGGTGACACGGTGATGGAAGTGCTGGTTGCCCGGCTGGCTCACTTGTCGAAGTGAACGCTCGAGAATCAGGCGTCGACGCCTGCAGCCCGAACCCGGGCAATCAGCCGGCTCTTCTTGCGAGCGGCAGCGTTCTTGTGGAGCACACCCTTGGCCGCAGCCTTGTCGATGCGCTTGAGGGCGAGACGAAGTGACTCGACCTCGTTCTCGCTGCCAGCAGCATCAACCGCTGACTTCTCGCGGGTGTACATCTCGGACCGAACGGCACGATTGCGAACACGACGCTTCTCATTTTGACGGTTGCGCTTGATTTGGCTCTTGATGTTGGCCACGAGAAACCTCGATGATCGAATCACCCTGCGCGAACGGCGCTGCAGGAACCGGAGGATCTTACTGGTTCGGCAGGCCGCTCCCTCCCTCTGATCAACACAGGTAGGCCAGCTCCGCCCAGGTAGCGTTGGCCCCCGCATGGACCAGTCCAAGATTCGCAACTTGTCGATCATTGCCCACATCGACCACGGCAAGTCGACGCTTGCCGACCGTCTGCTCGAATTGTGTGGTGCGGTCGATGCGCGGGACATGCGGGCCCAGTACCTCGATTCGATGGACATCGAACGTGAGCGGGGCATCACCATCAAGTTGCAAAGCGTGCACCTCGAGTGGAAGGGCTACGTGATCAACTTGATCGACACGCCCGGTCACGTCGACTTCGGCTACGAGGTCAGCCGCTCGCTTGCCGCATGTGAAGGCGTGGTTCTTGTCGTTGACGCTGCTCAGGGCATCGAGGCTCAGACGCTGGCCAACATGTACCTGGCGCTGGAGAACGATCTCGAGATCGTGCCCGTCCTCAACAAGCTCGATCTGCCTGCTGCCGACCCCGACAAATGTGCGGCCGAAATCGAGCAGGTACTCGGTGTTCCGGCGGCGGATGCCCTGAGGATTTCCGCAAAGACCGGCGAGGGCGTCGAGGAATTGCTCGACGCCATCATCGAACGTATCCCCCCTCCGGTCGGCGATGTCGACGGCCCGCTCCAAGCACTCATCTTCGACAGTCACTTCGATACCTACCGTGGCGTGGTCTCGAGCATCAGAGTGATGCACGGCAAGCTGGAGACGGGGACCAAGCTTCGCTTCATGCAGGCCCGGCGCCACCTATGATGAGAAGAATCAGAGGACAGAACCG
>CAZYLX010000664.1:0-2633 GCA_964648595.1 uncultured Acidimicrobiaceae bacterium | reverse complement strand
CCCCGCCCCATGCCCGTGATCGACGTCGACGAGCCTGCGCTCTCGATGACCATCGGCACCAATACCTCACCGCTGGCCGGCAAGGACGGCGACAAGCTCACCGCCCGAATGGTCAAGGACCGCATCGACCGCGAACTCGTCGGCAACATGAGCCTGCGAGTGCTCGACACCGAGCGCCCAGACGCGTGGGAAGTCCAGGCCCGCGGTGAACTCCAGCTCGCCATCCTGGTCGAGCAGATGCGCCGCGAGGGCTTCGAACTCACGGTTGGCAAGCCCCAGGTCGTCACCAAGGAGGTTGACGGCAAGATCCACGAGCCGGTCGAGCGGGTGACGATCGACGTGCCAGAGGACTACCTCGGTTCGGTCACTCAGCTCCTTGCCGTCCGCAAGGGTCGCATGGAGAACATGGTCAATCACGGCACCGGCTGGGTCCGCCTCGACTACCTCGTGCCCGCTCGCGGCATGATCGGCTTCCGCACCGAGTTCCTCACCGACACCCGCGGCACCGGTGTGATCAACCAGTCGTTCGAGGACTTCGAGCCGTGGTTCGGCGAGCTCCGCACGCGTTCGACCGGTTCGCTGATTGCCGACCGCAAGGGCCCGGCAACCGGCTACGCCCTCATCTCCCTCCAGGAGCGGGCTCAGATGATGGTGAGCCCCACCGCCGAGGTCTACAACGGCATGATCGTCGGTGAGAACAGCCGCTCCGAGGACATGGAAGTCAACGTCTGCAAGGAGAAGCAGCTCACCAACCATCGAGCCGCAGCATCTGATGCCACGGTGAAGCTGACACCGCCAAAGATCCTCAGCCTCGAGCAGTCCCTCGAGTTCATCTCCGACGACGAGTGTGTCGAGGTCACCCCGAACCACACGCGACTCCGCAAGGCTGAACTCGATCCGTATGCCCGCGCTCGCCGCCAAAAGCAGCTCAAGGCCGAACGCCAAGCGGAAAACGCCTGACGTTCGACCTCTGGCAAGGGGCCTCTTCGAGAGACGCTCCGATCAGCTACCGAGTACGCACTCGAAGGTGACGTCAGTGACGATCGTCTCTTCGTCCGCCGTCAGATCACCGCGCTCGCCGAGCCGATCTTCACCGATCTGTTGCTCGAGGCCATCAATGACACACGTGGCCTGCTCGGTGGTCAATCCGGCCTCGACGAAGTCGTCGATCGATTCTGCGCGGTCGTAGCCGGGGGAGCATGCAGCGGCCAGGCCGGCTGTTGCCAGAATGATCGGCAGCATGCGGTAACGATTCTTCATTGGTGGTTCCTTTACTTGGTCGCCCGGAGGTCTTCCGGAGATTGATCGGCGAGTGGGATCACCGCCGAAATGGAGAGGGCTCGAAGAAAACCGTCACTCGGTGTTGAACGCCGACAGCGGGATGTCGCAGGCCTGGAGGCTGGCGATGAATTCCGCGACGGCGGCGTCGCTGAGATCGCCGGGGTCGACCGACATCTCGGCCAACACGCCCATGTCGGTGTTGTCGAGGAAGCAGCCGGCCTGCTCTGCGGTCACGCCCGGTGACGTGTTGACGAATCCCTCGATGAATGCGTTGCGCCCGATCTCGGTCGACAGGATCTCCTCCATGGCCGTGAAATCGCCGCTGGCGATGGCCTCGGCGAAGGGATCACTGCCAGCGGTTTGGTCAGCGGGCTCCGCCGGCTCCGGCTCCGGTGCAGCCACCCCAGGAGCACGGCCACACAATTTGAGGTCGTGCTCTTCCACGACACTGATGGCCGCATTGACGTTGGCGTCGCTCAGAATCGGTGAGGTCGTGAGGACCGCTGCGTCGTAGCCGGCAGCTGACAGTTGGACCTGGAGGTCGACGTACGCCGTCCGCAACGTGATGAACTGCGCTTCGATCTGCGGAGGCGGAGTGCCTTGGTTCAACAAGCCGACCAGCGAGGTGAAGAACGCCTCGAGGGCCACGGGATCGCCGAACGAGTTGAAGTCGGCGTTCAGCTGGTCGGCCTCGTGACTCAGTGCGCAGTAGACATCGGCATCAAAAACGACGGTGTCTGTCGTCTCGCCCTCGGCTGACTCGGTCGTCTCGCCCTCCGCTGACTCAGTCGAATCATCGGATGCCAACACGTCATCCACGACGCCGCAGGCAGAAGCCAACATGAATACAGCAGCCAGGGCGCTCGCCCACGCGGCGCGCGGCCGCAGTCCATCGACAAACATGGTTCCCTCCTCGTTGTCTGTCGACGAAGATAGCAGGCGGAGCGGTTGGCAGGCGGACCCGTCAGCGACAGGCGGCTGAAGTTGCAGCTGTCGGGTTGGCCGCTGCGGTTCGTCGGCCGTCGGGGTGGATCTGGAAATGAAGGTGGGGCGGTGTCGTTCGGGCGTTGCCCGTGTTGCCGACCGTGCCAACCATCTCACCGGCAACCACACGACGATCGCCGCCGACGAACGAATCGAGGTGGGCCCCGTAGTAGAAGGTCCCCGAGTCGGCGTACAGACCGAACGACTTGCCACCGAGCTCGTTCCAGAACAACACGAGCTCGCCGGATTCGGGCGCAACGACGGGTGCACCGACGGGAGCAAACATGTCGACCCCTCGGTGTCGTCTGGCACCGCCGTCACGGTCGGCCCCGAACGTGTCGACGAAGCTCGATCCAGGAGCGGGACAG
>CAZYLX010000663.1:0-2635 GCA_964648595.1 uncultured Acidimicrobiaceae bacterium | reverse complement strand
CCGGTCCGAGCGGAGATCTCGTCGATCGCACTGTCGGCCCATGCCGATCAGGCCGACTTGCTCGGCTGGGTCGGATCGGCGTCGACTCCACCCGACGCGGTGTTTGTGAACCACGGAGAGCCCGACGGTGCCTCGGTCCTGGTTGATGCGCTGAGCGAACAGCTCAACTTGAACGCAGTCATGGCTCGACCGGGCGAACGGGTTCGCCTCGATCGCCGATCGGCTGCCTGAACGCCAGGATCATGGTGTAGGCGGAGCGCATCATGATCGACGAAAAACCTCGTCGAGACGGGCCTTGACCGCCGGGAGCGTGTCGGTCTCGAACCACGGGTTCTTCGTCAACCAGTGGCGGTTCCTGGGTGAAGGATGCGGCAGGACGACCCGGTCCGGGAGGTGCTCGGCCCATTGGGCGACAGTTTCGGTGAGCGTCTTCTGCCGTTCCGGAACGTACCGAGCCTGGGCGTAGGTCCCGATGATGATGTCGAGGCGAGCCGTTGGGAGCAATTCAAGTACTGATTGGTGCTACAGCGGCGCACATTCCGGCCGGGGTGGCTTGTCGCCAGACGATGCCGACCCGGGGTAGCAGAACCCCATTGGCACGAGTGCGACGAGCCGAGGGTCGTAGAACTGTTCCTTGGTGATGCCGAGCCAGTCCCGCAAAGTGTCACCGCTCGGGTCGTCCCAGGGGACTCCCGATTCGTGTAAACGCCGTCCAGGGGCCTGCCCGATGATCACGATCGACGAGGTCGTTGAGGCTTGGACGATCGGACGAGGGCCGCGAGGGAGCGCATCGGCACAGACCGTGCACACCCGAATCTCGGTGAGTAGATGGCGCAAATCCCTGTCGGCCATTGCGAAGGAACCTCCTGACGCCGCTAGGGCTCGTTCGGCGACACGCTGAGCACGGCTGCGTCGGTCGCCCGTTTCGCCCACCCAACTCCTGCTGCAGCCAAGACAGCGCATGCGGCCATTCCGACGGCGATCGGCGTCACCGTGCCATCAAACGACCGGTCGATCAGGGAACCCAGGAGCGAACCGACGATCATCGGCACCATGCCGAAGACAGCGGCCGCAGTCCCGGCGACAGCCCCAAGGGGCCGCATTGCCGCTGCGTTGATGTTGGGTGCAAGCAGCTGCTGGCAGGCGATGACGAAGGTCACGGCGACGAAGAAGAGGGCGAACGGCGGCGCTCCGTCTGTGACGAGCGACAGAGCGACAAAGCCGCCGGCGACGACGATCAACGCCCGGCTCATCACATACATCATTCGGTCGAGTCCAACGCGCACGACGATCTGCCGGTTGATGAGCATGACCGCAGCCATGATGATCGAGATTGCGCCGAAGATGAGAGGGAACCAGTCGGCCAGCCCGAAGACCTCGTCGACGATGATCTCGGAGCTGGCGAGATAGGTGATGAAGGAGGCGAAGAGGCCGATCGTGGCCACGAGATAGCCGTAGGTGCCCGGCGTGGTGAAGACGGTGCGGATGCTGCGCCAAACCTCCGGCGCTGAAGTGGAGGTTCGAGCGGTGGTCGTCTGCATGGTCGCAGGCAGGCGGGCCGTCAACAGCAGCACAGCGCCGGCATAGAGGGCGCAGATCCAGAACACGAGCTGCCACGGTCCGACTGCGACCAGACCTGCGCCGATCGTCGGTGCGATCGTGGGGATGATGAGGAAGACCGCCATGATCGTCGACATCTGCTTGGCCATCTCCGCCCCCTCGAAGGAGTCACGAATCATGGCTGTCGCTGCCACTCGAGGGCCCGCCGCGCCCATTCCCCACACCAGACGAGCAAGGATCATGAGTTCGAGAGTGGGGGCAAGAGCCGCGGCGACTGCGGCCGAGATGTAAATGGCGATGCCACCCCACATCACCGGCCGTCGACCGAATCGGTCGGCAAGGAGCCCAGCCGGGAGGAGCCCGAGGCCCTGCCCGATCAGAAAGGCAGTGACGAGTCCAGCGACGGCAGTGGAATCGGGTTCGAGGTCGAGCGCGGCACGGATTTCAGGGAATGCCGGCAACATCGTGTCGATGGCCAGGGCAGTTCCGGCCATCGCCATCGACAGCACAACGGTGAACCCAGCGCTGCCCGGAGTCAGCGTCCGATGCGATTGCGGAGGCGTCGCTGCAAGTGTTGTCTGTGTCATCGGTGCAGCGACCTCTCGAAAGGCGGTGGCGTTGACTGGGCCGACCGATGCTACGGCTTTCGAAGCACGAACCAATGCGTTGCGTCGATCGCGGCACACGAAGGAGACGCCTCCATCGGCGGCGCGTTGTGGTGCTCAGCTCACGTCCCAGCTGATCTGCAGGAGCTCCTCGCTCAGCTTCCAAAGCCGACCGCCGGCTTCGGCATCTTTCGCCGCGTCAGAGATGCGGCTGTCACCAACCGGTCCCCGCATGTCACCACGCTTGGTCGGGCCGTAGTAGGCGCCGTTTTGGGCTTCCTTCCCGGCAGCGGCCAGCACCTCGGGTAGTGCCCCATCGGAAGCGCTCTGAGCCATCAGAGGATTCGAGATCTTGTACAGAAGTCGGAAGAAACCGGTCGGGCCAGTGCTCTGCAAGTTGGTTGCCGAATAGCCCGGGTGGGCACTGACCGACTTGACCACGGACCCCACTGCCTCGAGTCGCCGTGCGA
>CAZYLX010000662.1:0-2637 GCA_964648595.1 uncultured Acidimicrobiaceae bacterium | reverse complement strand
GATTGTCTGGTCGAATCCATCAGGAGCCACGTCGTGTGTGGCCTGCACCCATGCCTCGGCCTGCGAGAACCGGCCACTAGTAAGGTCGCACCAGCCCCACGCGAGCGTGCACCACGTCATGGTCTTCGCGACGTCTCCCACCTTTTCGAGGATGCCTCGCAGGGTGTCGTACTGGCCGTCGGCGATCAGCATCGGACCGTATGCAAACATGAGCCGACCAGCCTCGTTCTGGTCTCCGGCAGCGAGCTGGTGCACGACTGCTTGGCTCAGGTCGCCTTCAGATTCGAACCACGCAGCGGCTCGTTTATGCAGTTCGTTGAGCTGTTCGGGGAACGCCTGCTGCGCTTCGAGTCGTAACAGGTCGCGAAGGAGGTGGTGATAGCGGTACCAGGAGCCAGTGCGATCAAGGCCGATCAGCAGTTGATTGACCTTTGCCGTGTTGCGCAGCCAGTCGGCGCCGTCGGTTGCATCGGTGACGGCGTTCACGAGGCTGCCGTTGAATTGCTCCAGGATCGAGGTCTCGAGGAGGCGTTGGCGATGGTCATCGCTCACCGCTGCGAGGAACTCATCGGTCATGTAGTCGACGACGAGTTGGTCGTCGCCGTGAAAGGCCTGAATGAACTGCTCAGGGTTGGGTGATCGTCGAAGTGAGAGACCAGCGAGAACGAGACCGGCCGCCCACCCCTCGGTCCGATCACACAGTTGTTCGACGACGGTGTCGTCGAGTACCTGCCCGTCCGGACGGAGAAGCCCTGAGGCCTCTGCTGAGCAAAAACGAAAGTTGTCGCCCCGGATCTCGATGATCTGGTTCCTGACTCTGAGTCGACCAAGTCGAAACGGTGGATCAACCCGAGTCGAGAGCACGATCGTGGTCGATGAGGGGCAGAGGTCGATCAGCCGTTCCATGCCCTGATGAACCGATGCATTGTCGATCAGGTGATAGTCGTCGACCACGATCAAGAACGGATCAGTGAGCTTGGCTAGCTCGTTGACCAGCGCGGGTACGACAACGTGGTCGTCGCCGTTGGAGCCAACAACCACAGGCTTCAGAGCGCTCGCAACGGAAGTGTGAGCTCTACCTATTGCCTGGACAAGATAGACCCAGAATCGGGCCGGGTCCGAGTCGTTTCCCTCGACCTGTAACCAGGCGAACGACTCCGTCCGCCCGGCCAACCACGAGGCGAGAAGCGTCGACTTTCCTGAACCGGCTGGTGCGCTTGCAAGAACCAATCGGATTTGGTCGATCAGACCGGCATCGAGAGCGTCGTCAAGGCGCGACCGTTGGACAAGTGGGCCAGGCAAAGTCGGTGGCTGCAGCTTCGTCGCTGCCAATCCGACATCGAATTGCCTTGTCACAAGCTCGATCCTAGGACGCCTCATTCTTTTCGTCTTCAGTATGGAGCCATGCCCGAACCAACCACCTACGAGATCGTATTGCGAGGCCACCCGAGCACCCGGCTCCTTCGGCCCCTCCTCGACGACTTCACGATCGATGGCTCAACGGACATCGTGACCCGCCTCGTCGGTGACGTCTGCGACCCCGCCCACCTCCACGGCATCTTGGCCCACCTCACATCGGTGAACCTCGAGATCATTTCGATCGCCCCTCACCAATCCGAACCAAAGAAGGAACTGACATGAATGTCACCACCGAAACCACAACCAACAGCGGCGACGATCTAGCACGCCCCAGGGCTTTCCGAGCGTTGCCGTGGCTCTGGCTCGCCCTTTCGGCCATCTGGCTGGTCGTCATCTTCGTCTCCACGGCGTGTCGGCGGTGCCGGGCGAGACGATGTCCTGGCCGACCGTCAGCCCGACGACGTGATCCCAGGCCTCAGCTGGGTTTTCCCTCGTCAGCGGCTGTGTCGCCCTGGCGGGTTGCGCCACACTGAACACCGCTGGGAACCCCTGGTCACTGTTCTTCTAGGCACGCTCTAGGCACGAAATCCTTGGTTCAAGTGGTGGGCTGATTGCGTACTGGTCCAACCGAAATGGACTGAGTCGCCTGGTCCGCACGTCGAGTCAGCGTCGGTCTCACGCTGTCTGTGGTTCGTCGGTCACGAGCACGCGAAGAACTTCGTGAGCTCGCCAGCGAAGCTGTCCTCTCGGTCCATCGGTGGCTTCGGTGAGAATCTGCAGTTCTGCCAAGGTCCGAAGCGCCGACAGCGCCGACGGTCTCGTGATGTCGAGACGCCGCTCGACAATTCGAGCAGTGAGAACTGGCTGTTCGAACGCAAGGTCGACCAGCTGATTGGCGGATCCTCGTGTCGCGTCCTGGACCCGTTGGCGGTACCCCTCTCGGAGATCGGTCAGTCGCTCGGCTCGACCAACGGCATCGATGGCCTGAGTTGCCACCGCATCCAGGAACATTGACAGCCACGTATGGATGTCGCCTCGCTCACGCACTCCTTGGAGCGCGTCGTAGTAGGCGGTCCGTCGCTCCTCGAAGTACGGAGAGATGTAAAGCAGAGGAGCCGGCAATCGATCGCGAATGACGAGAAAGAACACGACGAGTAGCCGTCCGAGACGGCCGTTTCCGTCAAGAAAAGGATGGATTGTCTCGAACTGGTAGTGAAGTAGCGCTGCCTGTATGAGCGGAGGAAGGCTTGGTTCTTCGTGGACGAACGATTCCAGATC
>CAZYLX010000661.1:0-2641 GCA_964648595.1 uncultured Acidimicrobiaceae bacterium | reverse complement strand
ACCGGGTTCAACGATGTCGTCCATCCGGATGCGATCGCCGAGGATCGCTCCTCCGGTGAGAGGCGACGACGGGTCAACGGCGAGGACGGCGGGTGTACGACCGGCCTCGACCAGGTCGCCGACCAGTTGGCCGACGAGCGTCGACTTTCCGGCCCCTGGGGCGCCGGTGATTCCAACGATGTGAGCACCACCTGAGTCCTGATGGGCCAGCTCGCTCACGGTGTCGGCGTCCGGGCCGCCCCGTTCGACGACGGACAAGAGCCGGCCGAGGGCGCGACGTTCACCGGCTCGAGCAGCCTCGTAGAGGTCGGGGACAGAACGCTTCGCTTTGACCATCGATCGCGGGCGCTAGTTGGCGTGTGCGACGGCGTCGCGAATAGTCTGGGCAACTTGTTCGGCGGACGCCCCGGGGCCGATCACCGCGGCGACACCGGCGTCGAGCAGTGGCTGGAGATCCTCGTCAGGCACGATGCCACCGACCACGACGGGTGTACCGAGCTCGGCGTCGTTGACGGCCTTCACCATTGCCGGAGCGAGTGTCATGTGTCCGGCGTTGTGCATGGAGAGGCCAATGGCGTCAGCGTCTTCCTGTTCGGCTGCGGCAACGATGCTGTCGGTGGTCTGTCGGAGCCCGAGGTAGATGACCTCCATGCCGGCGTCGCGCAGGATGCGGGCCACGACCTTGAGGCCGCGGTCGTGGCCGTCGAGGCCGAGCTTGGCCAGCAGGACCCGGATTTGCGGCTCTTCGCTCATCTAGATGATCGCTTTCTCTACATAGGTACCGAAGACCGACTCCATGGCCATCACGACTTCTTCGAGGGTGGCGTACGCCTTCACCGCATCGAGAATCGATGGCATGACGTTGGCGTTCGGCTCGTTCGCTGCCGCGGTGACCGCTGCCAGGGTCCGGGCAACCTCGGCGTCGTCGCGACGCAGCTTCACGTCGGCGAGGCGCTTGCGTTGATACTCCTCGACCTCTGCTCCGATACGGAGCAGCTGCTTGTCGCCATCGTCGCCGTCGGTGAATTCGTTGACCCCGACGATGATGCGGTTGCCGCTGTTGACTTCACGCTCGAAGCGGTAGGCCGAGTCGGCGATCTCACCGACGAAGTAGCCATTCTCGATACCGGCGTACACACCTTCGAGAATCGAACCTTGGCCGAGATCATCGAGGTGGGCAAAGATCGCTTCGGCCTGGCGTTCCATCTCGTCGGTCATCCATTCGACGTAGTGGCTGCCACCGAGTGGGTCGGCGACATTGGCTACGCCGGTCTCGTGGGCGACGATCTGCTGTGTACGAAGGGCAATGCGAGCAGCCTTTTCCGTCGGCAACGCCAGCGCTTCATCGAAGCTGTCGGTGTGCAGACTCTGCGTGCCTCCGAGTGCGCCGGCAAGCGCCTGGATGGCGACACGAGCAATGTTGATCTCGGGCTGCTGAGCGGTGAGCGACACGCCCGCGGTCTGGGTGTGGAACCGGCAGAGCAGCGAGCGTTCCTCGGTTGCCCCGTAGCGCTCTTTCATCCAGCGAGCCCAGATCCGGCGGGCAGCACGGAACTTGCCGATCTCCTCGAAGAAGTCGCTGTGGCTGTTGAAGAAGAAGCTGAGGCGGCCGGCGAACTCATCGACATCCACGCCGGCAGCCGTCGCGGCCTCGACGTAGGCAAAGCCGTTGGCCAGCGTGAAGGCGAGCTCTTCGGCGGCCGTGCTCCCGGCTTCGCGGATGTGGTAGCCCGAGATCGAAACCGGATGGAACCTGGGCATCTCCGCGCTCGTGTACTGGATCATGTCGGTGACGATCCGAACGCTTGGGCGCGGCGGGTAGATGTATTCCTTTTGCGCCTGGTATTCCTTGAAGATGTCGTTCTGAATCGTGCCGGCGAGCCTGTCGGTAGTGATCCCGTTCTTCTCGGCAACAGCTACGTACATGGCCAGGATGATTGCGGCCGGGCCGTTGATCGTCATCGACGTCGACACCGCGGAAAGGTCGATGTCGGCGAAGAGGTCTTCCATGTCGGCCAGCGTGTCGATTGCGACGCCTGCTCGACCGACCTCACCCAAGGCCCACCCGCTGTCGGAATCGCGGCCCATCAGCGTTGGCATGTCGAACGCTGTCGACAATCCGGTACCGCCGTTGCGCAGAATGTCCTTGAAGCGCGCGTTCGTGTCTTCCGCAGTGCCGAAGCCGGCGAACATCCGCATGGTCCACAGACGGCTGCGGTACATACTCGGGTAAACACCGCGGGTGTAGGGGTACTCACCCGGGTACGGGCCGTCTCCGTAGACGGGCTCGACCGGCACACCGGACATCGTCTCGAACGGAGTTTCACGCAGCTTGGCCGCGTCGTAGCGCTCTCGCCACTCGTCATACCCGGGGCGGGGATCGGTCATGATTGCTTCCTTTCGGCGGCGGCCGGATGAGAACCGGAGACATTGTCTCCTGCGGACGCGCGCACGTTGGCCAGTTCGTTGTTGAGCGCATTGATCGCTGGATCGGTCATGTCGCCCATGCCCCAGCGGATGATTTCGAGCGTCGTGGTGGCCTCGGCGACCAGGGACTTTCCGCTGTCCGTGAGCGTGGCCAGGGTGGCCCGCCGATCTTCGGGATGGGGGCGTCGAGTGATGACTGTTGTTCTTGGACGAG
>CAZYLX010000660.1:0-2642 GCA_964648595.1 uncultured Acidimicrobiaceae bacterium | reverse complement strand
GACACGTGGGGTCAAGTCGACCCCATATCAAGACCCACGCTTCACGATCACGGCACCGACCATCGTGGTCATTCCCGAGTACAAGGAAGCCAGGCCCGAGACCCTCACCCAGGGAGTTCGACTGGCCACGGTCTCGACCCGACGGGGACGGCCCGATGTGCAGGATCCCAAGTGGAACTCACACTCCAAGCTCAACTGCATCAGCGCATGCATCCAGGCCGCCAAGGCCGGTGCAGATGAAGGTCTCATGCTCGATCCGCAGGGCTTTGTCGCCACATGCAACTCGACACACTTCTTCATCGTTCGCCGTCCGGACGGGCCTTCCGGACCGGTCGAGGTCTGGACATCGACCGGCGACTACTGCATGCCAGGCATCACGCGCCGCAACGTGCTGCGTCTTTGTGATCGTCGTGGCGGAGAACTCAACCTCACCGGTCACCAGAAGAACTTCAGCCTGACCGAGGTCTACGGCGCCGATGAAGCATTCGTCACGGGAACGTTCGCCGGCATCGCACCGGTCACCGAAATCGACGGGCGGGTGATCGGCGCCGGTGAGCGCGGGCCCATCGTCGAGGCACTTCAACAGTGGTATCTGCAGATGATCGACGAGGAATGTGCGTGAGCAGAGACGCTCCCATCCGCATCGCGATGTGGTCCGGACCTCGGAACCTGTCGACGGCGATGATGCGCAGTTGGGAGAATCGGCCTGATACGGCGGTGATCGACGAACCGTTGTACGCCTGGTATCTGAAGGCCACCGGACTTGATCATCCTGGGGCCGAACAGATCATCGAGGTCGGGCCATCGTCGCTCGATGATGCCGTCGGAGCCTGCTTGGAGGCACCCGGCCCGACGGCAACGATCAGCTATCAGAAACACATGGCCGGTCACCTGCTCCCATCTGTCGATCGGGCCTGGCTCGATGAACTCACGAATTGCCTGTTGCTGCGAGATCCCAGACGAGTCCTCACCAGCTACACCAAAGTCCGGGAGACGGTGACACTCGATGACATCGGACTGCCACAGCAAGTGGAGTTGGCGCCACGTTGTCGCCTGATCATCGACTCGGCCGACTTCTTGACCGATCCCGAGGGCTACACCCGTCTGGTCTGTGACGCTGTCGGCGTCGACTTCGACCCGGCGATGTTGAGCTGGCCTGCCGGCACTCGCCCCTCCGATGGTGTGTGGGCCGAGCACTGGTACGCGTCGGTCGAGGCGTCGACCAGTTTCGGCCCGGCCCCCAGCGTCGGGGCCCCAGCAATTGCGCCCCACCTGAAGACGATTGCGGCGGAGGCGATGGAGATCTACAGGGACCTGTACGCACGGCGTTCGATGCTCTGACCTGGAGCATTCTGTCGCTGACCCCGAGAATCTCGAACGGCGATGGGTGGAACCGCCTCGCGTCCGGGCCACCCTGTGACGGTGCAAAACGATCCGGTAGCGCCGACCCTCGTCATCATGGCCGCAGGCCTCGGGAGCCGCTTCGGCGGAGTCAAGCAACTGGCTCGGGTTGGCCCTTCCAACGAGGCGATTCTCGACTTCTCGATCAAGGACGGTCGGGCTGCCGGGTTCGGCAAGGTCGTGCTGATCATTCGTTCTGAGATCGAAGCCGACGTTCGCGAGCATCTGGCCGAGCAGCACCCAGGCGCAGACTTCTTCGAGTTCGTCCGCCAGGACGATCTCGGTCCCGCACGAGACAAGCCGTGGGGCACGTTGCATGCGGTGCTGAGTGCAAAAGCAGTGCTGACCGAAGACTTCGCGGTGATCAACGCCGACGACTACTACGGGCCGGCGTCGTACCAACTGGCGGCCGAGGCGATCGCCACATTGGACGAGGGCGAGTCGGCGAACATCGCCTTCGAGATGGGCAAGACCGTTCCACCCCAGGGATCCGTCACCCGGGCCCTCTGTGAAGTCGAGGCCGGTCGTCTCACCGCAATCGTCGAGACCGACGGCTGCGAACGTCTGGCAGATGGCAGCCTGCAAGCGGCCGGCTCGGTCGTCGCCGAGGAGACTCCAGTCTCCATGAACTTCTGGTGCTTCCGGGCCGACGTACTCGCCGATTTCGACGAGCGCTGGGAGCGGTTCTTCGCCGAGAACGCGAGTGCTGAGAAGGCCGAATGTCAGCTGCCGACCGTGGTTGGCGAGCTGATGGCCGACGAGCGGCAGTCGGTGCGGGTTCGGTCATCGTCGGAGCAGTGGATCGGCATCACGAACCCCGACGATCTCGAACTGGCTCGAGCTGCACTCGCCGATCGGTGAGCCGGCCCCTCGGCTGGGTCGTCACGTTGCTCGGCGTCGGCTGCCTCCTCGTGGCCTGTTCCGAGGAAGCTCCGGCCGGCGAGGGTGCCATCCGGTCGGTCGAGGCCACGGAGGCCGCTCCGCCTCCGGCGTCAGTCCGCTACGAGTTCGAGCTCGTCACGGCTGGTGATGATGACCGACACGAATTGGTCGCGCCGATGCCTGTTGGCCGCTCGGCAGCCATCTCGGTCAGCCTCAGCTCTCAGGGTGAAGCGATCGAGGTTGGGCTGGAGGCGACCGTCACGGCTGCTCCAGCCGACGGATCGAGTCAGACCATCGATCTCGTGGTTGTGAGTCTCGATGCCGACGACGATGCAACGATCGCGGGGCTGACACCGATC
>CAZYLX010000659.1:0-2644 GCA_964648595.1 uncultured Acidimicrobiaceae bacterium | reverse complement strand
TCGTCCGTCGCCAGACACAGGCCAATCCCCACGCCCGCGCCCTGACCGCCGCCGGCGCCTTCGAGTTTCGGCGGCGGTTTTTCGGGTATCCAGGCCGGAACGCCGCTCTTGGGCAAAACTGTGTTCCTGCTTAACCCACCCGTTTTGCGGTGGCCCCAGTCTTTGATATCGATTATCATATTCACACCTGAATCTCCCCATTCACCAACCAGAGCGGATGCCATCCATGATCGGCCGTAAGCTGCTGCACTACGAAATCACCGACCTGCTGGGTAAAGGTGGCATGGGCGAGGTCTACCGCGCCCGCGATACCAAGCTGAACCGGGAAGTGGCGCTCAAGCTGCTCCCTGCCGAACTCGCCGTTGATACTGAACGTCTTGCGCGCTTCCACCGGGAAGCCCGCACCCTCGCGAGCCTTCACCACATGCGCATCGCCTCGCTCTTCGGAATTGAAACGAGTGAGGACCTGACTTTCCTGGTCATGGAACTTGTCGAAGGCCAGGACCTGGCCGAACGCCTGGACCAGTCCGGTGCCCTGCCTCTCGACGAAGTCCTTGCTCTTGCCCTGCAGATTGCCGAAGGATTGGAATTTGCTCACGAGAACGGTGTCATGCATCGTGATCTGAAGCCTGCGAACATCAAAGTGACCCCCCAGGGTGAAGTGAAGGTCCTCGATTTCGGCCTGGCGCGGGCGTTCACCGGCGACTCCATCGAAGAGAGCCATCTCAATTCGCCCACGATCACCGCCGCGCTCACCCAGGCCGGTGTCATCATGGGCACAGCGGCTTACATGAGCCCCGAGCAGGCCAAGGGCAAATCAGTAGATCGCCGGGCGGACATCTGGTCCTATGGCGTCGTTCTCTTCGAACTCCTTACCGGCGAGCGCCTTTTTCGCGGCGAGACGGCCAGCGAAACCATGGCCAGCGTGATGATGGGCGAAATCGAGTGGGACCGCCTGCCGACCGACACTCCAGCTGGCTTGCGCCGCCTGCTGGACCGCTGCCTTGATCGTGAGCCCAGCACCCGCCTGCGCGATATCGGCGAGGCCCGCATCATACTCAGTCAGGCCGAATCCGGTGAGCTGGCTGCGTCCACTGCCGCCTCTGACGCGTCCTCCGGTTCGCGCTGGCCCTGGCTCCTGGTGGCAGCCACGACCCTCATTGCGGCCGGCTCCGTCATCTGGAGCCTGGGGCGAGATGTCCAGCCCCCGCCCTCGGACTACCGCACCCAGGCCGACCTGCTGGCCGGCCCTGGACTCGGCTATGAAGTCAACGACATCCACTTCCAACTCTCACCGGACGGGCGGCGCTTCGCGTACTCCGGTATGGATGAAAGCGGCGATCGCTGGATCTACCTGCGTGATCTGTCCACGGGTGAACTGCGCCGGCTGGAGGACACCCGCGATGGTGAGGTCCCCTTCTGGTCTCCAGACAGCAAGCGTCTGGGGTTCTTCGTGGGCGGTGGCCTGTCCATCATCGGCATTGACGATGGCATCGTCGAGCGTAGCGTGGTCCGGCTCAACTCCTGGGCCATGGACGCCGGCTGGCACCCCGACGGCTGGATCATCCTGGTGGCGAACGAAAACCAAGGCACGATATACCGAGCCGAGCTGACCGGAGGCGACCCTCAGCTGCTCTTCAGGTCTGGCATCACCGACTGCGCTTTTTCCGATCCTCAGGTGCTGCCCGGGGGCGATATCATGTACTCAGAGGATTACTATGACGGCAGCAAACGATCGGGCGTCTATGTGCTTCGCGATGGCGAGCGGCGCCAGGTCCTCGAGCGTGCGTTCGATGCCCACTGGGTCGAGCGGTACGGTGCGATCGTTTTTCGGCGCCAGCAACGCATCTTCGCCCAGCGCTTCGATCCGCAAACGCTCGAAGCAGTGGGGGACCCGGTGCGCATCGGTGGTCCCGTCCGCACCAAGACCTTCCCGAACCAGGGTTTCCTGACGGTGGCTGCTGACGGCACGATCGTCTACCTCGAGGGCGACGCCGGCGCCAGTGATACCGAGCTGGTCTGGGTCGATCGCCAGGGTCAACTCGTTGAGCAGCTGGGCATCGTGGGCGACCTTTATTCCTTGGACATCTCGCACGATGGCCGCCGGGTTGCCTACGACAACTCGACCCCCGAAACGGGCGGCGATATCTGGGTGTACGATCTGGCGCGGCGCTCGTCGATTCGGCTGACTGACCACAAGCTGGACGAGTCGGGACCCCGCTGGTCCAACGAGGACGACGCGGTGTACTTCTTTCGAGGCACCGACCTGATGCGGGTGGAGCTCACCACTCCGCCGACCATCGTCGAGCTGACGCCCGACGGTATGGCCCTCCGTCCCCAGGACATGCATCCGCAAACCGGGCAGCTCCTGGTGAGCGATCTCCAGGGTGTGGAACGAAATCTGCGGCTTCTCGACCCAGAAACGGGGCAGGAGGAGATGTGGCTCGAACGGGAAGGCAAGCAGTACCGGGCCCGATTCTCGCCCATGGGAAACTGGGTTGCCTATACTGCCGATGAGGGAGAACGTAGCCACGTGTGGGTCGAAAGCTTTCCCGATCGGACCGAGCGCTTCCGCGTCTCCAATGACGAGGGCGGCCGGTACCCCGAATGGCGCGAAGATGGCAGCGAGATCTACTACATCAGC
>CAZYLX010000658.1:0-2647 GCA_964648595.1 uncultured Acidimicrobiaceae bacterium | reverse complement strand
CGGACCCCTTGGACCGACCACCGAGCGAGTTCATCGACCACATGGACTGGATCGCCACGGGCGCCATGGCCTGCAGGAGTGCCCCGATGTGGGTGCAGCCGCTTGGCCCGCCAAACAGATCCTTGACTTTCCGTGAGAACCCGCGAGCGATCGAGAGCCCGACGAGCTGTTGATAGTCAGGTTCGATCCGGTTGCACGTCATGTGCGGCGTCACGTTCATCGTGACCTCGGCGGCAACGATCTCGAGTGTCGGGAAGGCAAGAGTGAGGTCCACCACCATGTGATGCACGCTCAACGGGTCGGGATCGCCTTCGAAGTAGATCCCCGGTGGCTTCTGATCGTGCACGATGCCCCGCACCATCATCTGGTCCGGAGCCAAACGGTACGAGTGAACGTCGTAGGAGCGGTGGTGAATCAAGTCGCCGTCTGGCGGTGGGGGCAATTCCATTGCGATAGGTAAGCGGAAGCCGGGCGACGGCACCAAAAGGGCTCGATTTCAGAAGACCAACTCGGAGATGGTGTAGATCGCCAAACCGGCGAGTCCACCGACGATGGTTCCGTTGATGCGAATGAACTGAAGATCTCGCCCAACCTGCAATTCGATGCGATCACTCGTCTCGTCGGAGTCCCATTGCTGCACCGTGTGGGCAATGAGATCGGCTACCTCGCCGCGGAACTGCTCCGCGACATAGCCCGTCGCGCCGACGATCCACGTGTCGATCTTGGCTTGCAGCGACGGGTCGGACTCGATCGCTTGGCCGGCCTGCACCAGGGCTGCTTCGAGCTGGACCCGAAATGGCGACGTTGGATCCTCGGCTGCGTCGAGAAGAGCCAACTTGATCCTGCTCCACAGTGATTCGGACCAACGTCGCACCTCAGGGTGATCGAGCAGTTCAGCCTTGATCGTCTCACCCTTCGCTCGCAACTCTGGGCTCTCCTTCAGCCGTACCGCCAACTCCTTGGTGCGCTCATCGAGCTGACTGCGCAACGCGTGGTCTCGGTCGCCGGCCACGTCTTCGATGAAGCTCGACACCGCTGTGTAGATCTTGTCGAAAACGCGGTCATCGATCGGTTCCGGCACCCACCATGGTGACTCCGTCGCCAGCCGCTCGCGGAAGAGCACGAGGTTCTCGTCCAGAAACGTTCCAACGGCGAGGAGAGTCGACTCGAGGAGAACCTGGTGGTGATCGCCCTCGATCGCGACGTCAATGGCTTTCCCTACCACCGGCGAGACCTCCACCGCCCCGACTCGATCACTGACCACCTGTTCGAGCCCTTGCTGCACGAGGTCGTCGCGTAGCACTTCGGTCACGCCGCGGACCACGGCTGCGCTCTGGTCGCCGATCGACCGAGCGTTCTCCGGCTCGGCCAACCAGCCTCCCACCCGCCTGCCGAGATCAGCGGCCTCGAGACGCTCGCTGACGACTTCTCTTGTCAAGAAATGATCGCGAACGAAGCCGCCCAGGCTTGCTCCGATCTGGTCCTTGCGCTTCTTGATGATGGCGGTGTGCGGAATCGGCAGACCCATGGGATGTTTGAACAGCGCGGTCACCGCGAACCAGTCGGCGATCGCTCCGACCATGGCGGCCTCTGCGGTCGCCCGGACATATCCGGCCCACGCCCGTTCCGTCTCGGCCCAGCGGGCAAAGACGAAGACAAACGCCGCGAACACCAGCAGTCCGGTGGCGACCGCCTTCATCCGCCGGAGATCGGATCGGCGCATCGCGTCTTCAGGGCTGTCGAGCATCGGATTGACCACGACCATGGAGTGTCTCACCACCAGGGGTTGCTCACACGGTCTCGCACGTGCAGCTTCGCTATCTGGACCCTGCTCTGATTCGAGATAGACCTAAATGAGACAACAGCCGTGCCGAGAATCAAGGGATGGATATCTTCGCGGCGGTCGGCCGTGCCGGTGGCAGACCGGGTCTTCTGATGGTTGCCGCTTCATGGATCGTGGCGATGGTGGTTCAGATGCTCCCGCTCGTGCTGGGGTCGGGGCCAACGATGGGATCCATGACGGCACTGTTCTGGCTGATTGTTGTTGCCGCTTCTTCATGTGTGATCTCGTCCCTCGTGCTGCTGCGACTGGCGGTCCGGCGAGACATCCCTGAACTCGGCGTTGTCGCTGGCTTCTTCCTCGTTGGTTCCCTACTCCCCCTCGTCCACGGCATCACGACCCCCGGCATGCTCTACGGAGACAACACCTCGACCATGGCCGCGGTCTTCTTCACTGTGCCGTTGGCGTCGATGGTCCCGGTGCCCACGTTGTTCGGGCGCACCCACCTGGGCCGAACGATCCTGAATCATTGGCGGCCATGGGTGGCGGGATGGCTTGCTGCCACCATCGTGCTGGCAATCGTTCTCCTCGCCAGACCGAACACCGTTCCCGTCCCGGCGCCGAAGAGTGTTGTTTCGATCACGACCGCTCTCGCGATGATTGCCGTGACTGGAGCGTTGGCCATTCGCCAGCTCCGCCTGGCATGCATCGCCCAGGACGCGCGGTACGCGATCGTCGGCCTCGGCTTCGCCTGGTTCGGCGTGTCCGCTGCCGTCTGGTTCGATGGGACACCACTGACGTTCAGCTTTTGGTCGGCCCACGTGTTCGACATCGCCGGCGTGTTCGCAGCAACCGTGGGTGGATTCA
>CAZYLX010000657.1:0-2648 GCA_964648595.1 uncultured Acidimicrobiaceae bacterium | reverse complement strand
TAACCCCGTAGTAATTCACGAGCAGGCCGAAGTCGCCGAGACCTTCGAAGTGAACATGTGATCAGGTGAAGTGCGGCCCGGCCGAGCCGGGTCGCACGCGCTCACATCAACGCGCTTCCATCATCGTGCGGTGTCGCCGTCGATCGACTCCCGAATGAGGTCGGCATGGCCGCAGTGCCTCGCGTATTCCTCGATCATGTGGACGAGGATCCATCGAAGATTCCAGTGCTCCCCCTCCCGGTTTGCGCCAGCTGACAACTGATCGAGGGACGACGCGGCCTCGATGCGCGTGTTCGAGTCATCAACGGCCGCCGCGAAGCGATCGTGGAGCTCTTCGACCGTCCAGGTCTGGGACAGTGCCATTTCACCATCGGGGTCGGCATCCCAGTCGATCGCCTCCCAGGTCGCCGCTTCCTCCTGGCCTGCGAAGCGAACCCGAAACCAGATGCCTTCCACCAACGCCATGTGTCCGATGAGTCGCGACAACGTCAACGATGAGGGGGCCAAGGCCATCTGGAGCTGAGCGTGGTCGAGCCCGAAGGCCCGGTCGACGAAGTCGGCCCTGAGGAAGTCGAGGAAAGCGAGAAGCGAAGTCCGCTCGTCTGCAGCGAGGGGAATGGGAGGAGAATCGGGCCGAGTCATGACCACAACCTAGAACCGAGACTTGTTTCGAGTCATTGATTTGTTCTTCTTGACGGACCGCCGCAAGTATCCTGTCGCGCTCGACCTTCGGCGAACAGAACGACCGTGACCTCACGTGACCATCGACCTCAATCCAGCAAGGTTCGTCGACTACCCGACCCGGTCGGTCGGGGTCGACGAGGCATTCGCTGACGGAACCTTCCGCGACCACTGGGGGCGGATTGGGCCCGCAATCGACGCGCTCGGTGTCGAGGAGCTGCGCCAGCGACAGGAAGATGTCCGTCGGCTGCTGGCCGCCGACGGAGCCAGCTATCGCATGGCTGCGTCCGGCCGATCCGAGCCGTGGAAACTCGATGCGATTCCGATGGTCGTCCCATCAAACGAATGGGCGGCCATCGAAGCTGGTGTCGTGCAGCGAGCTGTACTGCTCGACCTGGTGCTGCAGGACATCTACGGCGAACAGAAGCTGCTCCGGCGAGGAGTCATGCCACCGGAACTGGTCTTCGGTCATCCTGGCTACCTCCGCCCCTGCGCCGACATCGTCACGCCGGATGACCGACGTCTGTTCAGCTACGGCATCGACCTCGGCCGCGACGAGTACGGCACCTACCGGGTCTTGGCCGATCACGCCCAGGCCCCCTCGGGGGCGGGGTACGCGCTGGAGAACCGAGTGGCGCTGTCCCGTGTGTTTCCGAGCCTGTACCGAGACGCTCAGGTTCACCATGTCGCCCCCTATTTCCGGACGCTGCGGTCCTCGCTCCAAGCAGCAGGAGCCCACCGCAGTGATGATCCGCGAATCGTCGTGCTCAGCCCAGGTACACACTCCGAGACCGCCTTCGAGCACGCCTATCTCGCCTCGTACCTCGGTTTGAGTCTCGTCGAAGGCTCCGATCTCGTCGTTCGCGACGGATCGGTCTACATGCGGTCGCTTGGCCAGCTCGAACCGGTGGATGTCATCCTGCGCAGGGTCGACGCCGACTACTGCGACCCACTCGAGTTGCGCCCGGAGTCCCGGCTCGGAGTACCTGGCTTGGTCGAGGCCTGTCGGCGAGGCAATGTCACGGTCGTGAACTCGATCGGAAGCGCCGCCATCGAGAACCCCGCGTTGCACGCGTTTTTGGATGCTGCATCGACTGCGCTGCTGGGCCAGGAGCTCCTGTTGCCGAGCGTCGAGAGCTGGTGGTGCGGAACGCCGTCGAACCTGGCGTTCGTCGTCGAACACTTGGATGAGCTGGTCGTCAAGCCGATCGCCAAGGAGCGTTCTCAGCCGACACAGTTCAGCGAATCGATGGCGGCGGCAGATCGAAAGGAGCTCCTCGACAAGATCAAGGCGGCGCCGCGCCGCTGGATGGCACAGCGGCCGCTCGCTCTGGCAACAACGCCGACCCTGACCGGTGAAGGAATCCGCCCGCGACGCACCATTCTCCGCACGTACGCGGTTGCGAGGCAGGACTCGTTCGTCGTCATGCCCGGTGGCCTCACAAGAGTTGCACCCAACGAGCATTCGCCGCTCATCTCGAACCAGATCGGTGCGATCTCGAAAGACACGTGGGTCCTGGCCAGCGAGCCGGACCAGCAAGCCGATCTGTGGCTGCGCAGCGACCCGGTTCGCCACCTGACCGCCGAGTCGTATGCCAATCTCTCCGAACGAGCGGCAGAGAACCTGTTCTGGGTCGGCCGGTACGCGGAGCGGGCCGAGTCCGTGGTGCGCCTCATGCGTGCCGTGCACGACCGCAGGAACAGCGAGATCGCGGCAGACGGCAGCGGAAGCACGGCGGTTCAGGCACTACTCCAGGTGCTCTCGATCTCGACGTACACGACTCCCGGGTTCCTCGACGACGAACGCCGGATGTTTCCCGATCGGGAGCTCTTCTCGCTCGCCTCGGACAAGAGCCGAACTGGTTCCTTGGCCCACGCCATCACGGCGCTTCTTGGCGCGGCTGACGCCGTCCGAGACCAGCTCTCGATCGACACTTGGCAGGTCAGCTGGGCTTAGATGAATCGAG
>CAZYLX010000656.1:0-2648 GCA_964648595.1 uncultured Acidimicrobiaceae bacterium | reverse complement strand
ACATCAGTTTAATTAGTTGAGATGCGCCGGACCTGAAGGAGGTTTCCATGGCACGCACAATTCCCATTTCGTTTGTCCTGCTTGTTCTGGTCGCGATGCTGGTGGTGGCGTTGCCGGTCGAAGCATCGGTCGCGGGCACCGAGGTTTTTTTGCCGGCAGTCGGAACCGGGCCCGGAGTTCCTCCGTCCTACTGGTACACGACCGTCTGGGTGTTCAACCCCAACGATGGTCCCGCCGAGGTTGAGTTCAACTTCCTCCGCAAGAACCAGAGCAACAATCCTTCCGACATCTCGGAGACCATCATGGTCGAGCCGGGGGAGGTCGTGCAGCTCGATGACGCTGTCACCACCTTGTTCGGCATCCAGGCGTTCGGTGCGATCCAGGTCCTCGCCGATGTTCCGGTCCACGTCACCGCACGAATCTTCTCCCAGGCGACGAGTCAGACGGAACGAGATTCATCGGGACAGGCCTTCACCGCGGTGCCGGCGCAGCTTGCCATCGGCACCGGAGATGAGACCGACCTGATCGGCCTCACCAATCTCGAGGGCGGCGACTTCCGATACAACATCGGCTTTGTCGAGACCACGGGACAACCAGCCTCGGTTGAGGTGAAGCTGCTCGCCACCGCGGGCAGCAGCTGGGTCTACACCTCGATCCAAGTGCAACCGTTCGAGCAGATACAGATGTCCGTCGACCAACTCTTCAACAACGCCATCGGAGAGAGCGACAACTTCAGGCTTCACGTCACCGGGCAGCAGGGAGACGGAAGGGTGATCGTCTACGGATCTCGTGTCGCCAACGGATCACAGGACGCCACGACCTTCGAGATGTTGTTCCCGTCGTTGCCGTAGGACTGGGTTTACGACCCGTTTTGGTAGCTTTGACGGCCGGGTTTTTGATGGGTGGTTGACGAGAGCAGGCACATTCACAACCGGGGGTATCGATGAGAGTTCCTGTTTGCGTCGCGTGGTTGGCAATTACATTCACATCAGTTGTGTTGTACGCTCAGGACCAGATTTTCGCTGATGGTTTTGAAGACGGTTCAACGTGCTTTGCATGGTCGGAGACGGCATCGAGCGACCCCTGCGACGGAGTCGACAACGACTGTGACCTCAGCATCGACGAAGACGCCACGTGTGGTGACAATCTGTGGTGCACGTATGACTACTGCGGAGGGGTGATCGGGTGTCAGACGAGCATCAACTCCGACGCTTGTCTTATCTCTGGGGTCTGTTACTCCCATGGACAGACCATGTCGCTCAATGACTGCCTGACGTGCAATTCGGCGGCCTCGCAAACCGCTTGGAGCGATAACGACGGCTTCGAGTGCGACGACGGAGAAGATTGCACAACGGATGACAGGTGTCTCGGAGGCGTTTGCATCGGGGATCCGATTCTGGATCAATTCGAACCCAACGACTCAATGGCAGCCTCTGTAGATCTGGGCTCAATCGACCTCAGTGATCCCTATCCTTTTGACAGCTTCAATGCCAACATCTATCCGACTACGGATACCGACTGGTTCCGATACTACATTGACGACACACCCGATGGTGACGTCAGACCCCGTGTCGAACTGACCAACGTTCCGCCGAACACCAATTACACTCTCTGTGCATATTTCGAATGCGATGAACCAGCTGGCAGTCGTGATTGCCTCGATGGCTCAGCCGCATCGTACGGTGGCATCCCCGGATGCTGCAGTACGAACAGCGGCTCCCTCAACGAGAATGTCCATTTAGACCCGTCGTGCGACGGGGGTTTTCCGAACTTCAACGACTCCGGAACGGTCTACATCCGAATCGTTTCGGCAACCAGTGCAACGTCGTGCTCAAACTACATCGTGGAGTGGGGCCACGACTACTACCTGAAGGACTGACGCGAGCGAAATGGTACCGGTCGGGAGGTGTCCGCTACCCGGTGCCAGATCCGTGGTTCTGCAGTTGCGGGCCATAACTCCAGAAATGGGGACGCTGCACCGATTCGCCGACGTGGGGGCGCCGGCTACTTCGGCGTCAGCGGTTGAGCCGACATGGGCGTTGTCGGTCCGATCCCGCCGTCCACCGTCTGAAACGTCTCGACACGAAGGAACTTGGCGAAGCCGGCGCCGCCCTGCTTGTACGCCGTGATGATCTCCTCGATCTCCGCAGTCGTCGGGCGAAGGGGGGCGAGGGCGCGATTGAGTTGAGGAACGATCCGTTTCTCGAGCCATCGTCGTGCCGACAGGTGGAGCTGCCAGAACGTGTAGCCCGTCCCCACAAGACCGACACCGAGGATGACCCATATCAGCAGGTCCTCGGGCAGCAGTTCTCGTTCGAAAAGCCCGGCAATGAACGAGGTGGCCATGGCTGCGGCGACAACCGCGACGATCGTGCCGATACAGCCCAAGGCGCCCGGGAGGTCGATACGGGTCTCGGCGGTTCCACGCGCCATTTCGGGGGCAAGCGCCTGAAACGGTTCATAGAGAAGGGCCGACCGGATCTCCGGGTCTTCGGGGAGCTTTCCCGCTTCGATCTCGGTTTCGATGGCGAGGCGTTTCGCGAACGCTTCCCTCAGCGATGGATTCGTCGCAGCGATGCACTCCTCGATGGATGGCGAGGGAGTCGGGGTCGTGTCCTCGACACCGGCTTCATCCTGGTAGAGCTGAA
>CAZYLX010000655.1:0-2652 GCA_964648595.1 uncultured Acidimicrobiaceae bacterium | reverse complement strand
CCTCGGGGCCGACGGCCTCGAACGGGTAGATCATCGGCCCGAAGACACAGGCGACAACGATGATCACGATGGTGATCATCCCCGCCGAGGCGCCCTTGTGACGGCGGAACTGTCGCCAAACATCAGAGCTCAGCGAGCGGTACTCGCCGAGGTCGTTCGACTCAGCCAAGGCCGAGTCTCTGGTGTCGGGCTCGGCACCTATTTCGGAATCGTCGAAGAGGTCAGTCATATCGAATCCGGGGATCGAGGAAGCCGTACACAACATCGGCAACCAGGTTGAACATCACGGTGAGGAAGGCGAAGATGAACGTCAAGGTCTGGACCATCGGAAGGTCGTTCTGGCCGATCGAGACAATCAGCAGCTGACCGAGCCCGTTGATTCTGAAGATCTGCTCGGTGATGATCGCGCCGCCGAAGATGCCTGGAATCGACAAGGCCAGCAGCGTGACCACCGGGATCAGGCTGTTTCGCAGCACGTGTTTCGTGACGACGGGCCGCTCAGCAAGCCCCTTGGCTCGAGCGGTACGGACATAGCCTTCGCTGAGATTTTCGAGCACCGCAGCTCGGGTGAATCTCCCGAAGGCTGCTGCGTTGAAGAGCGTGAGCACCCCGACGGGCATCGCCATCTGCTTGAACTGGAACACGATGCTGTCCCAGTCGGTGATGCTCACATCGTGTGTTGTTGTGTAGAAGGTCGGGAACCAGCCCAACTCCACACTGAACACCACGATGGCCATGAGGCCGGTGACGAAGGTCGGCACCGAATAGCCAAGCATGGTGATGAAGGTTCCGAGGTTGTCGAACCAGGAGTACTGCT
Organism: uncultured Acidimicrobiaceae bacterium; assembly: GCA_964648595.1. Classification (GTDB taxonomy): domain Bacteria; phylum Actinomycetota; class Acidimicrobiia; order Acidimicrobiales; family SZUA-35; genus SZUA-35. The sequence goes on along the minus strand of CAZYLX010000655.1, from coordinate 1,835 downwards.
TGTAGGCCTGGAGCGTGCCGATCGGAATGGCGATGAGTACCCCGAGGACGAGTGCAGAGCCAAGGACCCACAGTGTCTGGGGCATGCGCTCGTAGATGGTGTCCATCGCGGGCGAGCGAGACGACCAGGAGATGATGCGGGGGCGGGCTTCGCAATCTCCGATGCAGGTGTTGGTGATGGTCTCGAACGCATGCAGCGGTTCGTTGATGAACATCAACCTGTTCCACTGCATCCAGCGAGAGAAGAACGGATCGTTGAGGCCGAGCGATTCACGAATCTGCTCTCGGACCTCAGCGGGAATCGTGAGGGGAAGGTTGCTTGTAGGGTCGCCCGGCGCCAGATCGAGGATCAAGAAGATGATCAGGCTGATCGCCAACAGCGTCGGGATCGAGATCAGTGTTCGCCGAATGATGTACCGACCCATTGACTCCCCTTCACCAGAACTCGTCGATCAGCACATCGTTACCCGGCGCATCAATCTTCGGCGCACCGTTGTCTAGCAGAGACTTGATCGGCCTCGCAGGGTGCCGCCCACAATTCGGGCGGCACCCTGGAAACCACAGACTGGTATGACCGAGTTACTCGGTGCGGAACCAGTCTTCGATGTTGTAGTACTCGCTGTCCCAACCATTGAGGTCGCCAGTGCCGTCAATCGAGTTGGCGAATGCCGACACGTTGGCCCGGAAGATCAACGGGATGATGGCCGTCGTCGAGAGGATGTCGTTCATCTTGATGACGAGATCAACTCGGGCTGGATCGTCGAGTGCCGTCCCGCGGAACTCGAGCTCGGTTGCGTCGAACTCGGCGTTGTTGAGGCGAGGAATGTTGTCGCCGCCCCATGCGGTAGCCGAGGTCGGGATCTTCGAGCTGATCCAGCTGTTCAGATAGCTGGCGTCAGGACCGGATGAACCGTTGGTGAACATCTCCATCGGAGTGAAGAACTTCCAGATGCAGTCGTCGCTGGCGCAGGTGCCGTCGAAGAAGAGGCTTGCGTCAGCGTTCTGCATGTTGGCAACAACACCGATCTCCTGCCAGTAAGCCTTGATGAGCTCCTGGTTGCTCTGGCGAACGGCGTTGGTCGAGGTGACGTAGTCGAACTCGAGTGGGCCGTAGCCATCAGCTTCACGAACGCCATCACCGTCGGTGTCGAGGTAACCGAGGCCGTCGAGCAGAGCGTTTGCTCCTTCGATGTCCTGGGTCAGGCACCAGTCGTTGTTGGTGGAGTTCTCAGCGCCAACCGGCCACATGTTGCATGTGGGGTTACCGGCGGGGCCATAGCCGACAGCAACGAGTTCATCGCGGTTGATGGCGATGGACAGTGCACGGTGCAGGTCGGGGTTATCAACGAACAACGGGTTCGGCGTGCCTTCCGAAGGAGGCGAAGCGAACGGATCCGTCTGGTTCAGGTTGATGTGCTCGACGTTTGCTGCGAACGCAGATGCCGTGCGGCCGTTTCCGGCAGCTTCCATGGGAGCAATGATTTCCGGTGCGACCTGCAAGTTCCATGCATAGTCAGCCTCGCCGACCTCGAGGACCGAGCGAGCCGAAGCCTCAGCATCGCCGCCGCCCTTGATCTCGACGGTGCCGAAGAACGGCTTGCCATCGGCGATACCACGGTAGTTCGGGTTCAGCGTGTAGGTGACCGTGTCTTCCGGACGAAGCTCGGTGACCATGTACGGGCCAGTACCGACCGGTCCGAAGTTCTGATCAGCGCAGCTCTTTGCCGCTTCGCCAACGCACTCAGTGAACTGGGCCCGCTGGATGACTGGGCTGGTGTAGCCAACGAACGGCTCGAATGGATAGGGCTTGGGTGCGTCGAAGGTGATGGTGACAGT
>CAZYLX010000654.1:0-2653 GCA_964648595.1 uncultured Acidimicrobiaceae bacterium | reverse complement strand
GCCGCCTCCTCGAGCGAGCGGCAAAGCTCTCCGATGCGAATGGCGCTGGTTCGCTGACGGCTCTCCCCGTCATCGAGACCAAGGCCGGCGACGTGTCGGCCTACATTCCGACCAACGTGATCTCGATCACCGACGGGCAGATCTACCTCCAGGACGACCTCTTCAAGTCCGGCATTCGCCCGGCGGTTGACGTCGGCATTTCTGTGAGTCGAGTTGGCTCAGCTGCACAGATCAAGGCCATGAAGAACGCCGTCGGCACGCTGAAGTCCGACCTCCAGCAGTTCCGTGAACTGGCAGCGTTCGCTGCATTCGGTTCCGACCTCGATGCCGTGTCACAGGCGCAGCTCGACCGTGGCTACCGCCTCACCGAGTTGCTCAAGCAGGGCATCAACGCACCTGTCCCGGTTCAGGAGCAGGTGGTGGTTCTCTACGCCGGCACCCGCGGCTACCTCGATGGCGTCGACGTTGCAGACGTCGAGCGCTACGAGAACGAACTGCTGGCGTGGTTCCGCAGCATTCATGGCGACAAGCTCCAGCACATCGTCGACACCGGCAAGGTGGAAGACGAAGAGGCTCTCGAAGCAGCGATCGGCGCCTTCACCGACCAGTTCGTCGGTTCGGGCGATGACGACGGCGAGCCGAGCATCGAAGAGCAGGCTGATGCCCAGCGACGCATGGTCGACGCGGCGAACACGCTTCCTGAAGAAGACGTGAGCCGGGGCGGGGCCTGATCCATGCCGGGTGGAGCTGAACGCATCTTGCGCCGCCGTATCGGCAGCGTGAAGAACACAAAGAAGATCACGCGCGCAATGGAGCTCATCGCTGCGACTCGTGTTGCCCGAGCTCAGCAACGCGCTCGTGCTGCCCGTCCGTACTCCGAGCAGCTGACCGGCGTCATCGAGAATCTCGCAGCCGGCGGTGCCGATGTCAGCCACCCGCTGCTTCGTCAGGCCGAGAAGGTCGAACGCGTTGCGTTCATCATCTGTGCCGGCGACCGTGGTCTGGCCGGTGCCTACAACTCGTCGGTCATCAAGTCCGGTGAGCGAGAGATCCAAGCCCTCCGTGCTGAAGGTGGAGACTACAAGATCATTTCCGTGGGCAAGAAGGTGAAGGAGTACTTCGAATTCCGTGGGTTCCACATCCACGAGAGCTTCGAAGGTTTCACCGACAACCCCACGTATGAGAACGCTCGCATGATCGCTCGCTCGATTCGCGAGTTGTTCGATTCCGGCGAGGTCGATCAGGTCGAATTGATCTACACCGAGTTCGTCAGCATGGGCACCCAGCGCCCCGTTGTTCGCCGGTTCCTTCCGCTCGAATCAACCGAGACCATGGCAGGCGAGGGTGGTGGCGACGCCGCCGCACTCGCCGGATTCGAGTTCGAACCCTCCGCCGAAGGCGTGCTCGAGGATCTGCTGCCTCGGTATGTCGAAGCCCGTCTCTTTGCTGCTCTGCTCGATGCGGCCGCCTCCGAGCACGCCAACCGACAGCGGGCAATGAAGGCCGCCACCGAAAACGCAGAAGAGCTCATCGTCAAGCTGAGCCGAATCATGAACCGGGCTCGCCAAGAGTCCATCACGACCGAAATCATGGAGATTGTCGGCGGCGCCGAGTCGCTCGCTGCAGGCAAGTCCGATGACGATTCCCTTCCGGCCAGTCTCGAACTGGCCGAGGCCAACTAGGAGCACTGCAGATGACTGCTACCGAACCCCAGCTCAAGACCGGAAGAATCGTCGGCATCGCCGGACCGGTTGTCGACATCCAGTTCCCGCCGAACGAGTTGCCCGAGATCAACAATGCGGTGCGTTTCGAGGTCACGATCGAGGGAGAGACCACCTCGGTCATGGCCGAGGTGGCCCAGCAGCTCGGCAACGGCCGAGTGCGTGCCATCGCCCTCAAGCCGACCGATGGCCTGAAGCGCGGAACCGTTGTCGAGAACCTCGGCCACGGCATCCAGGTGCCGGTTGGCGACGTCACCCTCGGCCACATCTGGAACGTCGTCGGCGAACCCCTCGACGTGCCCATCGAGAGCCTCGACATCACCGAGCGGTGGGAAATCCACCGTCCTGCTCCGGCCTTCGACACCCTCGAGCCGAAGAAGCAGGTTCTCGAGACCGGCATCAAGGTTCTCGATCTGCTCACCCCCTATCTGCAGGGTGGAAAGATCGGCCTCTTCGGTGGTGCCGGCGTCGGCAAGACCGTACTCATCACCGAGATGATCACCCGTGTGGCCTCCAACCACGGTGGTGTGTCGGTGTTCGCTGGTGTTGGCGAGCGAACCCGTGAAGGAACCGATCTCTTCATCGAGATGGGCGAGACCTTGATGGGCGACGGCAAGACCACCGTGCTCGACAAAGCGGCCCTCACCTTCGGTCAGATGGACGAGCCGCCCGGTGTGCGTCTTCGTGTTGCCCTTTCGGCGCTGACGATGGCCGAGTACTTCCGCGACGTGCAGGGTCAGGACGTACTCCTTTTCGTCGACAACATCTTCCGTTTCGTGCAGGCCGGTTCCGAGGTGTCGACACTGCTCGGTCGCATGCCTTCCGCCGTGGGTTACCAGCCCACTCTGGCCGACGAGATGGGCACCCTCCAGGAGCGCATCACCTCGACCGGCGGCAAGTCGATCACCTCGCTGCAGGCCGTCTACGTGCCC
>CAZYLX010000653.1:0-2658 GCA_964648595.1 uncultured Acidimicrobiaceae bacterium | reverse complement strand
GGCAGGACGAGGGGAACTGTCACCAGCGTCCGCAGCAGGGACTTGCCGCGGAAATTGACTCTCGCCAGGACGAACGCGAGGGGGACTCCCACGAGAATCGACAGCGCAGCGGCCGCGACGCTCACCACGGCCGACACTCGTATTGCAGTGATCGTCTCGTCGTTCCCGAGCAGTGAAAAGAGCCGGCCCCAGGGTGCCTGGACGAGGAGTCCAACGAGCGGGATCAGCAACAGCGCAACGCCGACAACGGCGACGGCAATGACGGAACGGGGAAGGCCAGAGGCCGAACGTCTCTTCACGAGCCGCCCATCATGGCGCAGCTTCGAACCCGAGACTCGAGAACACCTCGTCTTGGGAAACGACGAAGTCGACAAAGGCCGCGGCTGTGGCCGACTCGCTCGTGTCTTCGGTGGGCAGTGCAGCGAGGGCCAGGAGCACGCGAGCGTCGTCCGAGGTCTGCCCGGTCGACACGACCTCGCCATCTGCTGCGACCGTGTCGGTCCGATAGACAAACCCGACGTCGGCCTCGCCCAGCTGGACCTTGCTCAACACAGCTCGAACGCTTGCCTCGGAAGTGACCGTGGCGCCCGACAAGTCGAGGCCGACGGCAGCGAGGAGGAGATCAGCAGCTGTTCCACAGGGAACGCCGTCCGAACAACGAGCGACCAAGAGCCCGTCGACATCCCCACCCAGGACCCGGTCCGACAGCCCCGGCTCGGTGCCGACGATGATCTCGAGCTGGTTGGTTGCGTAGGGAATAGGTGTGACGCCGAGCCCGTCGAACAGTTCGACGGACGCTGGCGCGAAGACATCGGCCGGGGCGCCGTTGATGATCTGGCGTCGCAATGTGTCGCTGCCGGCCAGGTTGAGACGGATGTCGACCTCGGGATTGCTGGCTTCGAATCGCGCCTCGAGCTCAGAGAACGCGTCGGTCAACGACGACGCGGCGAACACGTCAATCGTGGTGGTCGACGACCCGCACGCGCCCGTTGACAGTGCTCCCGCAATCATCAGCCCGACGAGGGGTCGAATCACTCCTCTGGGGCGAGTTCGGCCTCGATCGAGAAGCTCTCGCCATCGACGAGCTCGACACCAGTGGCGACGCCGGCCGCCGAAACGTCATCGAGGACCAGGCGCAACGATGCGAGTCGCTCCGAAGTGTCGGTGATGGTTGCCGAGGTGATGGCCGTCCGCAGCTTGCGTTTGGCTTCCGACTTCGTCCGACGCAGCTCGGTCAGTGCCTCACCGGCAATCGAGAGCAGCGCCGATGGCGTGTGGTTTGCGTCGGAGCGGAGGGCCGCGGCACCAGGCCACGCTGCGGTGTGAAGCGAACCCTGACGCCACCAGGACCAGACTTCTTCGGTGGCGAACGGAAGGAACGGGGCGAGCAGTCGAAGCATCGAGTCGAGGGCACGAGCCAGCGCGGCCTGAGCAGATGCCGCGCCGGCCTCTCCGCCTGATCCGTAAGCCCGGTTCTTGACCAGTTCGATGTAGTCGTCGGTGAAGACCCAGAAGAATTGCTCGGTGCGTTCGAGGGCTCGGGCGTAGTCGAAGTTCTCGAAGGCAGAGGTGCAGTCGTCGACGAGATCGGCGAGCCGGGCCAGCATCGCTTGATCGAGCGGCTCGGTGACCGGTGCATCGAGTGCGGCGACCAGGTCGCCCATGCCAAGAGCGAACTTCGATGCGTTGAGCAGCTTGATGGCGAGACGTCGCCCGACCTTCATTTGGCCTTCGTCGAAGGCGGTGTCGGTTCCCGGACGTCCGGACGCCGCCCAGTAGCGAACGGCGTCCGACCCGAACTGGTCGAGGAGGTCGATCGGGGTGACGACGTTGCCCTTCGACTTCGACATCTTCTTGCGATCGGGATCGAGAATCCAGCCAGAGAGGCAGGCGTTACGCCATGGCGAGACGCCCTCTTCGAAGTGCGAGCGGACGACCGTCGAGAACAACCACGTGCGGATGATGTCGTGGGCCTGGGGCCGCATGTCGTAGGGATAGACCCGGCTGAACAGGTCGGGATCGTCTTCCCACTTGCCTGCGATCTGCGGGGTCAATGAAGACGTGGCCCACGTGTCCATGATGTCGGGGTCGGCCATGAAGCCGTTGGGCATGCCACGCGTGTCGGCATCGAACCCGACGGGAACGTCGACGGAAGGATCGATCGGCAGAAGTGACTCATCGGGTGTGATCGGATCGCTGTAGACCGGCTCACCGTTTGCATCGAGCGAATACCAGAGCGGGATCGGGACACCAAAGAAACGCTGCCGGCTGATGAGCCAGTCACCGTTCAAACCCTCGACCCAGTTGGTGTACCGGCTCTGCATGTAGCCGGGGTGCCACGAGATCCCGTCGCCTCGTGCGACCAATTCCGCATTCAGATCCGCTTCGCGTCCGCCGTTTCGGATGTACCACTGCCGGCTGGTGACGATCTCGAGCGGCTTGTCACCCTTTTCGTAGAACTTGACCGGGTGGGTGATTGGTCGAGGCTCGCCGATGAGAGTGTCGGTCTCGCGCAACATCGCGACGACCTCTTCCTTGCCGGAGTGAATTGTCTTGCCGACCATGCGGCAATAGGAGGCCTTGGCGTCGGTCGACATGACCTCGGGAGCGTCGTCGATGAATCTGCCATTGCGGCCGATGAAAGCCCGGGCCGGCAGG
>CAZYLX010000652.1:0-2661 GCA_964648595.1 uncultured Acidimicrobiaceae bacterium | reverse complement strand
AGCTCGTTGCTCAGCGATCTTCCCATTGGCGAGGCGTTGCCCGAGCAACCCTCGTGGGGTCGCTATGTCGCTGCGGTTGCCAGAAAGCTCGACCTGAAAGTCGGGTTCGCAGGCACGATCACGAGTACGTTGCCGGCCGGCGGTACCGGCCTTTCGTCGAGTTCAGCGCTGACGGTCGCCGCCTTCCTGGCATTCGGTGGTCTCGAAGCGGACTCTCTCGAGCGGCGGAAGGAATTGGCCGAGCTCGCTCGCATCACCGAGGCAGAAGCATCCGGTGTGCTCTCCGGGATCATGGATCAGCTCATCTCGCTCACCGCGATCGAGGGCCATGCGTCGATGATCGACTGCCACACGCTCGAGATCACACCCGTGTCGGTGCCTCCCGAGGTCGACATGGTCGTGTTCCACTCCGGCCAGCCCCGGCAACTCGTCGACTCGGAGTACAACGAGCGCCGGGCGGCGTGCGCGGCCATCGAAGCGCAGATCGGCCCCCTTCGAGACGCCGATCTGGATGGCATCCGGACGCTCGACGATCCGACCCTGCGTCGCCGCGGCCGTCACGTGGTCACGGAGAACCAACGGGTACGGGACTTCGTTGCCTCGCTCGAGGCGGGTGATCTCGAGAGCTGCGGCCGGCTCTTGGCAGAAGGCCATCGAAGTCTCTCCGAGGACTACGAGACCAGCACTCCCATCGTCGACGAGATCCAGGCGAGAGTGTCTGCGATGCCCGGTGTCTACGGAGCACGCATGGTCGGCGGAGGTTTCGGCGGCGCTCTGGTTGCGATGGTTGAGCCGGGCACCGAACTCGATATCGAAACCTGGTCGATTCGGGCCCACCCCGGCCCCGGCGCAAGCGTGGCCATTCGCTGACCTGGCGGTCCTGATCACAACAGCCCGGCCAACGAAGGTGCGAGCAGATGACCGCACGACGTTGCGCCGTCAGGCGCCGGTGGTGGTCGAACTGGTCGGGTCGGTTCCTTCTGAATCTTCGGCGTCGTCTGTTGTCTCTTCGCCAGGCAGCGGTTCCTCGATGCAATCTCCGAAATCACTGGGCTGAGCCGGTCCGATGATGGGGACCGCTCCGAGGCCCGACAGGCTGAACGGCGTGTCGTCCGAGTCAACGATCGTGACCGAAACGATCGCAGCGAACTGGGTGATCGTGCACACGAACTCGGCAGCCTGGTCGGTGGTCAGAGCTTCATCGGCCAGTTGCTGAATGCGGATTCGATACGTGCCGTCTTCCAATTGGAACAATTCTGGCTCCATGGAGGGATCGAGCAGGTTCTGCAGCTCGGGATTGGCCTCGAGCTCGGTTGCGGTGGGCCCGGTCACCAGCTCCTGGAGGGTCGCTCCGGGTGCTGGTTGTGCATCCTTGCCTCGCGTGACCGAGCGAAGCCGGCTTTCGCCGGTGGTGTGCCAGTAGAGGCGAACAACGAAAACGGGAAGCTCGTTGATCGTTGTCGACGTGGTCGATGTGGTGGTGCCGAGGAGCTCGTAGTCGACGTTCTCGCTGGCGATGATCTCCGCATTCTCGTCGCCGGTGAGCCCGCACGCCGCGGCAATGAACGTGCACGCCAGCGCAACCGCAGCGATGCGCCTCATATTGCCAGCTCCTCGTCCAGCAGCGAGAGATCGCCGATCGGTAGTTCCACGATGAAATGGGCACCTGACGCACCGTCGGGGCGGTCGCGAACCCAGACTCGTCCGCCTTGCAGACGAACGTGTTCGGCCACGAGCGACAGACCCAAACCAACTCCTTTTGCAACGTCGCGCCGGCCGGCGTGGCCACCGGCTCGCGTGAACCGGTCGAAAATACGTTCGCGATCGGCCGTAGGAACACCGGGGCCGCGATCCTCCACATGGATCTGGACGAGATCACCCGCCACCGTGAATCCAACGTCGGTCGCGCCGTCTGCGTACTTCGCGGCGTTGTCGACCAGATTCTGGATGACCTGCGCCAGCCGTCGTTTGTCGGCGACGATCACGGTTTCTTGATCGGCGCGATCGAAAGTCACAGGTAGATCAGGCGTGCGTGATTGTCGGACTGCAAAGGTGAGGAACTCGGCCAGAACGATCGGGTCGGCATCGGCGACAATGGCACCGACATCGAGCCGGGAGATCTCGAGGAGGTCTTCGACCAGTCTGGTAAATCGCCGTAGATCCTTGCCGAGGAGGTCGACGGCTTGCACTGCTTCTGGCGAGAGCTCGTCGCGTCGATGTTCGAGCACGCCGATCGACGCAGACAGGGTCATCAACGGCGATCGAAGCTCGTGGCTGACGTCGGATGCGAATCGTTCGTCGCGCTCGATTCGAGACTCCAGCGCACCGACCATGTCGTTGAACGAGGCCGTGAGAGGGGCCAGGTCCGGGTCGCCAGAAGGGTCGAGCCGTGTGCCGAAGTCCCCAGAGGAGATGGCTTGTGCGGCACGAGCGACGCGAACCACAGGCTGGAGCGCGCTTCGGGTGGAGTAGTAACCAAGGGCCGCGCCGGCGAGACCAGCGCCGATGGCGACGCCGATCAACGTGGTGCGAAGACTCAGAAGTGTGTCTTGGAGCGGTTGCAGGCTGGACACCTCGAAGTAGCTGGCGCCGAGCTGCGCGATGTAGACCCCGACGGTCAGTCGCGGCTGATCGGCAACCACGGTTCGCTGTTGCGCCGCT
>CAZYLX010000651.1:0-2662 GCA_964648595.1 uncultured Acidimicrobiaceae bacterium | reverse complement strand
CTGGCGGTGTCGGCATCGTCGTTACCGTCTGCTCGACGGATCCAGCGGCGTGCGTGACCGTGACGCGGCAGGTGGTGGCTGGCGTCAGGTTGGTGAGCTCGGCCACACCGGGGCCACCGGGATGGTCGACGGTGATGGATTGGCCGACAGCGCCGTCGGTCCTCACCTCCGCAGTCAAGGGTCCAGTCGGCAGCTCGCCCCATGCCAGCTGGAGCGACGTGTCCTCGAGGGCCCACACCGTGACCGGGGATGCGGGAAAGGGAAGTCGTGGTCGGGACACGCTCAGCCGGAGACGATCGAGCGGAAGCGTGCTGCCTCGCGCTCGTGCAGCGCTTTGTTAACTCGCTGTCGCTCCAAGATCTGGGACAACGTCTTCTCACCCTGGGGGACAGGATGCTCGGCGAAAAACGCCTCGACGGTCCGAACGTCGCCCGGATCGGTCAAGCGAGCGACGGTCTCGACCATCCTGACCACGGCCGAGCTGGCCAAGAGATCGACAAGCTCGTTCCAGTGTTCCTGGATGAACGCCCAGGTCTGCCGGCCAACCGCCGGGTTGGCCATCGATCGACGAAGCCAGAAGTGGGCGTTCTGGGATCGAACCTCCCCGTCGAGGACCATCTGGTAGCCCCGTTGATGCAACTCTGCGTCGGTGAAGTCGGCGGTCGCGTAGAGGAAGCGGAGCTCTGCTTGGGGTGTTTCTGCGGACCGGAATGCAGCGATGAAATCGTCGAAGTCCGCCTGGTCGCCGATGGAGGCCACGATGTCGGTCGCAGCGGCAAGGATTGATGCCTCGACCAATTCGGGGTCGCGCATTGCCTCGGCCAGCGTTCGCTTCGCTTCCTCCTGGATCTCGTGGTCGTTGGCCAACGTGCCCATGGCTCGGATCAGGGCACCTCTCAACTCGCGAGCGAGGTCGGTGTCCTCGGGCTGGGGTGACAGCGTGAGACCGGCCAATGCGGGAACCAGCGCATCGTGAACTACGGCGTTGAACGCCACCCGCGATTCCTCGTCGAGGAGGCGATCGAGGGATCCGAATCCACTGATCATCCGGCCCCAGACGGACCGATCGTGTTCAGCCGTGAGCATCTCGAGCAGACTCAAGAACCGCGCCGCAGTCATCTCATCGGCCATCACCGCCGCCCATGCGTCGTCAACCAGCGCATAGCGTTCGACGGCCGAGAGCTGCTCGAGAGCGACCCCCGCCAGTCGATCGAGCGAGTCCGGCGGATAGGAGACGCGGACGAAGCTCGCTCCCTCGGCATTGGCCACTACCCACTCAGCGGCTTCTGGCAGCGTGATCTCCACGGATTCCGTGTCGATCAGTACCTTCTCGGTGACTGGTTCGCCTCCGACCGGCTTCCACCGGTAGCGCAAGGGAATCATCCACTGCTGATCCTGCGGGTCGGCGACGTCGGAGGCTTCACCATCGACGTTGGCGAAGCGTTCCTGGCTCAGCGTGAGGGCCGTGCCGTTCGGAGCAAGTTCGACCGACACCAGCGGAAAGCCACCCTGGAAGATCCACGAGTCCATGATCTGGCGAGCGGGCACGGCGTTGGGGGTCGACGCCATTTCAGCTTCGATCGCGTCCCAGAGATCGGTTGTTTCTGCGTTGCCGTATGCGTGCTGACGCATGTAGCGGCGGATGCCCGCGCGGAACGGGCCCTCTCCGAGATGCTGTTCCAACATGCGAACGACAGCCGCCCCCTTCTCGTAGGTGAGAATGTCGAACATGCCTTCTGCTTCGTCGGGGCTCGTGACCTCGAACTCGATGGGACGGGTCGCGATCAGCGCATCAGTGTCGAACGCAGCGGATCGGCCGATGCCGAAGTCGACCCAGCGCTGCCACTCTGGCTTGTAGGCGTCGGTGCAGCGCATCTCCATGAAGGTGGCAAACGCCTCGTTCAACCAGAGCCCGTTCCACCACTTCATCGTCACGAGATCGCCGAACCACATGTGGGCGAGCTCGTGGTTGATGACATCGGCAGCGCGCTGGAGCTCGGGTTGAGTTGCTGTGTTCGGATCGATGAGGAGCAGGGCCTCGCGGAACGTGATGCAGCCGAGATTTTCCATCGCCCCGAACGCGAAATCGGGGATGGCGACGAGGTCGACCTTGTCGCCCGGATAGCGAATGTCGAAATAGTCGGAGAAGTAGCGAAGGGCGAATGCGCCGACGTCGAGCGCGAATTCGGTGAGCGCCGGGTCGGTGCCTGCGATGGACACGACACGAAGCGGGACGCCGTCGACGTCGACCGGATCGGTCATGTCGAGGGGGCCGACGACGAACGCAACCAGGTAGGTGCTCATCTTCATCGTCGTTGCGAACGAGAGCAGCTGCCGGCCATCGTCGAGTGGTTGGCGGCCGATCTCCGCGCTGTTGGCGATTGCTTGATGGTCGGCATCGATGGCCAGCTGCAGATCGAACGTTGCCTTCCACTCAGGCTCGTCCCAGCAAGGGAACGCCTTCCTGGCGTGGGTCGCCTCGAACTGGGTGGTGCCGAGCTTGCGGTCGACCCCGTCGGCATCGGTGAATCGGCTGAGGTAGAAGCCAACCAGATTCTCGTCGAATGCGCCTTGGAACGAACACCTGATGACCGCATCTCCCGGTGCGAAGGCTCCACTGAGGGTCAGCCGCTGCGTGCTGGCGTCGATGGCCAGCCCCACG
>CAZYLX010000650.1:0-2663 GCA_964648595.1 uncultured Acidimicrobiaceae bacterium | reverse complement strand
CAGATCGACGAGGCCGTGGCGGCGGGCGCCGACGTGATCCTCGTCGACAACCTCCGCGACGACGACCTCAGGCGCGCTGTCGAGTTGATCGACGGCCAAGCGATCATCGAGGCCTCCGGCGGCATCACCCCGGCGACAGCAGCCGGTATCGCGGCCACCGGCGTCGATGTGATCTCGCTCGGCTGGATCACCCACTCCGCTCCCCGCCTCGACGTCGCCCTCGACTTCTGACGACCAGACCTGGTTGCCGATCTCAGGAGATCGAGGTCGAACCGTCACCGATCCCGGCCGGTATCGCCGCCAGTCGGTCCATCAGCTCGGGGTTCACATCGATCGGTGGTCGGCCTCGGGCGAAACCGGCGTGGTCGCATTCGATTGGTCACGAGTCACCGTCAACACCGACAACCGCCTGATGTCCGGGGTGACGCTGTCTTCCGAAGTGGCGGCAACCGCCGCAGCATTCGACCTCACCTACGCCGAGATCGAGCAGCTTCAACACAACGCAGCAGAGGCCGCTTTCGCCTCACCGGACGAGCGGTCGAGCCTTCATCTGCGCATCCGCGAAGAATTCCTTGCCGTCGATCCGATGGTTTTCGCCACGGAACTGTAACATTGTGCCGTAATCATGAGCACCGCTTACGACACCGCCCCACGCCACGCACTGATCTCTGCACTTTTCGGGACCGCAGATCGCGGCATGCACCCCGGCACTGGATCGAGCCTGTCCTCGCGTCACCACGAGGGAATGCTGATCACCCCAGCGGTGCCACCAGAGAACGGCATGACAGCAGACGACATCGCCTACGTTCACGACGACGGCAAGTCCGACGGCAAGCGCCTGCCGGCGAACGACTGGCGCGTCCACCTCGCGCTCCTCAACGCCAGGCCCGATCTGCACACAATCATTCGGCTACGCACACCGGCGGCAACAGCGTTGGCCAGCCTGCGCCGCCCACTTCCAACGATCCACCACCTCGTCCACACCGTGGCCGGGGGCGAGGTCGCGTGTGCTCGATTCGCTCCGAACGGCACCATGGCCTTGGCCGACAACACGGTGGCCGCAATGGAAGGCCGTCGGGCCTGCCTGCAAGCGAACAACGCACTCATTGTCGGCGCCGACACACCGGCCGACGCCGTTCGCCTCGGCCTCCAGATCGAGCTGCTCTGCGATCAGTATCTGCGGGCCTGCGCCGTCGGCGAACCCGTCGTGCTGGCGTCGAACGAACTCAACTGAGCTGGTCGGCGCTGGCCGCCAACGAGTCGGCGAGCGCAGCGAGGCGCTTCCGGTAGGTCGAGGTCGTCGGGGCATCCTGCTTCAGCCCACCCGGCGCCAGCATCAACAGATCCGTGAGATTCGCGGCACCAGCGTCGTGTAGCCGTCGGTTCGCCGCTCGCCTGACCCTGGCGGTGATCGCGTCGACGGTCGGCTTTGCTCGCCCGGTCTTGATCTCGATCAGATCGGCACCGTGCGCCGTCGAACGTAGCTGTTCTGTGAGATCACCGAACCAGCGCTGAAGGAATGCGTTGAGCTGCTCGGCCAGTTCACCGGGGCCCTCGAGCTCGGCAACGGCGGCGTCGGCGGCGTCACCCAGAATTCCCACGAGGAGGTCGACGAGGATGTGTTCCTTGTCGTCGAAGTATTGGTAAAGCGCCGGCCGCGACATTTTCGCCGCACCGGCAATGTCGGCCATGGAGGTCTTGGCAACGCCGTAGGTCGAGAAACTCTGAAGGGCGGCGTCGAGGATTCTCCCTCGCCGTTCCTCTTCGGTCGTCTCGCTCACAACGCCACCTTCATCCCACCATAGTGGACCACTGTGGGCCGTTGGACAACCTGACACATGTTGCATACTGTGTCAGAGCGCTACTGCCAGCGGCGCTGACAAGCGGCAAGACCCGACGAACGAACCGAGGCCACTTCATGACCCGCATGGGCTACCAGATTCCCAACTTCACCTACCCCGACGGTGACGCGAGCAACATCTTCGACACCGTCGTCGCCCAAGCGAAGGCAGCAGAAGCCAGCGGTTTCGACCGCGTGCTGGTCATGGACCACTTCTACCAGCTGCCCGGTATCGGCGACCCGCACGACCCGATGCTCGAGTGCTACACGCTTCTCGCTGCCCTGGCCCAGCACACGACCAGCGTCCGGTTGTCAGCACTCGTGACGGGCAACACCTACCGCAATCCGGCCGTCCTGGCCAAGATCATCACCACCCTCGACCACGTGTCCCACGGGCGGGCGACTCTGGGGATCGGCGCCGGTTGGTTCGAGATGGAGCACGACGCATTCGGGATTCCATTCAACACCTTCACCGAGCGGTTCGAGAAGCTCGACGAAGCGCTGCAAATCATCGTTCCGATGCTTCGCGGCGAGCGGCCGACCGTCGATGGCAAGCACTACCAGGTCGCGGACGCCATCAACTCACCCGCGCCGGTGTCACGGGTTCCGCTGATGATCGGCGGCGGTGGTGAGAAGAAGACGCTGCGCATGGTCGCACAGTACGCCGATGAGTCGAACCTGATCTGCGAGGATCACGAGATTCCCCACAAGCTCGACGTTCTCGCCGCCCATTGTGAGCGGCTGGGCCGCGATCGCTCGGAGATCACGGTCACCAAGTTGGTGACGATGGCCATTGGCCGCACCCACGACGACGCACGCGAAT
>CAZYLX010000649.1:0-2666 GCA_964648595.1 uncultured Acidimicrobiaceae bacterium | reverse complement strand
TCGATGACGTCCCTGGGTGCGATATGTGCCAGGTATCGGTCGGTCGTCGCCAGCGAGACGTGTCCAAGCTGTCGTTGAATGATCGGCATCGGAATCCCCTCCATCATCAACTCGTAGGCATGGGTATGACGGAGGCCGTGCGGATGCACGCGCTTGGCGATCCCGGCTCGACGAGCGAGCCTCGGCAGCAGGGCACGGAGCTGCGACGGAGGCATCGGCGTGCCCTTCAGAGAGCAGAACAGCGGTGCGTGGTCCGACAGGCCGAACTCGGAACGCCGCACGAGCCACGGCTCGATGATCCCCGCCGCCCCAGGATCGATGCCGACCGTGCGACGCCGACCGCCCTTGCCGATCAGCACCGCGACTGTGCCGGACCGCAGATCGACGTCCTTTGTCCGGAGCGCCAGCGCCTCGGCTGCCCGCAGCCCCGTCCGGTACAGCAGCGTGATCAACGCCCGATACCGGAGGCCGGTACTCGACGTCTTCGAACATTGGGCTAACAGCGCCCGTGCCTCATCGGGTGTGAGCACCTCAGCCGGGTACCGCTTGCCCTTGTTCGCCGGGACGCGTCCCCGCAAGACACCCGACTGGGTGATATCGACCATTGCACCACCGTATGGCACCTCACGGGTGGTATCCAGACCCCTGATCGCCATCCTCGGGCTTACGTCCGCCGCAGTGTGAGGAGACACCGCTCACGCCAGGCAGAGAGAACCCCCGATCGAGACATCTTCACCGTCCAAGCGGTGACGCCGCCAGTAGGCGTCGTCAACCGAACGTGCCACCAGGCAGATCACCACTCTCGGGTTCGACAGGAGATTCGCAGGAATGATCGGCTGAGCGGTGTTCGTGAACCTGATCCGAGACTTCAGGCGAAGGTGTTCGAGCATCGATGTGGCCCGTCGCGTGTCGTGAACAAGAACCGAATCGACACCGCCATCGGAGGAGCAAAGTCATCGTTGCCCGCATCGAACGCGTCGCCGTAGTGTCCAAGGAGTCGCCGTGGCTCCGGCAACGATCGGCGAACTACTCAGATGTCACTCCAAACCATCCCGACACTCCTGTTCGGTGTATAGCCCACCCTGCCAGTCGCAGGGTCAGGAACTCGGGCTACCACGTAACATCGGTTGATTCGCGGCTAGCTCCACTCGAGATCATCTGGATCCCAGGTCCCGACCGATAGTCCAGCCAGTACAGGCCCCACGAACTTTCGAACGATGGCGATGGCGTCGTCCGCATCGGTGGGTTCGAAGCCCGGGAGGTTGACGGCCACGTTGCGGTAGCCCTCTCGCCACTGTGTCGATGGCAACGCCAGCGGCACGTTCACTTTGAGGCCCCTCCGCTTCAGTTCGCTGAGCAACGCAAGATGAAGCGATCGCGCCTCGACGGTCTGGGTCGTCGCGATCAGGACAAGATCGACAAGATCGCGATACCGAGTACTCGGCCGATCAGCATGAATCTCGATCAGGGCGGCGACCTTGTTCGCGATCTGATCCGGGATGGAGTACACAACGTAGTCGACGCTCCGAAGCCCGGGCACCTCAACGACTTCTATGGGCGGCACCGATTCGGGTTCGGTCGTCATCGTATGAGTCACGACCACATCCACGCGAAATGCTTCGAAGATCTTATCTCCGAGATAGGCGACGGACCGCAGCGTGCTCCCCACAGTCGCTCCGGAAAGGACTGTTCCCCTCTCGATGTCGAAGGTGAAGAAGTCGCCACGATCCACCAGTACCGCATCTCGAAGGGCACCGATCGCCGCCTCGATCTGACCACCGAAGAAGAGGTCAATGTCCATACTGTGGCGGGCCTGCCCCGGAATGCGGGCGAGCAGACCCGTTGCACCCTTCAACACCCAACGATCCGGATCGTGGGAGAACACCCGGTCGAGGAACCTCCCGTAGGCAAACTGACGCCGCAGTTCAGGAACCCCAATGGGTGACGAGGCGGCAGCGGTGGCGATGCGGTCCGTCAATGCTCGTTCGAATGCTCTCGCCGATCCGTACCCAACACGGTCGACCGAGTCCATCACGCCATCTTTCCGGCCGCCTGCTCGAGGATCGAGTCAACATCGACTCGATCGCCGACCGCCGACTGGATCTCGTCGCGTGTTGCGAGATCTCGGACCAGGGCATCAGAAGCGATTCGACCTAGGTGCCCACCATCCATCCGGTCGGCGGCGAGATCAGCGATGGTACGAGCTGGCGTGGTGACAGCGAATCCGTCGTAGACCATCCACTCATCTCTCTCGAGACCCTTGGATCGGACTCGCACCCTGATGTCGGCCCGCGTCTGAAGGCGCCGATCGGAGATGAACTCGGGAACGTCGGCAGGGACCACGCCGAGATCGAGCAGATGAGCCGCCGAGCGGTGCGACACCCACAGGTGCGGTCGAATCGTTCGTTGTCGTGGCGACAGCTCTGGTGTGAGCCGAAGCCAGGCCGCCCGGAGCCGCTGGTGGAGATCCGTGCCCGCCCCGGAAATCCGGTACACACCATGGTCGAGCCGCTGGATCGCGCGGTTCATCACGGCGCGCTGGAGTTCCATGTCCCCGATGCCCTCGCGTTGAGCCTGGGCGCGAGTGAAATAGCCTCGCTGAGCATCAGCAAGGTCGCTCAGGCGAGCCCCGATTGACACATATCTGGCTTGGTCCATATCACGAG
>CAZYLX010000648.1:0-2669 GCA_964648595.1 uncultured Acidimicrobiaceae bacterium | reverse complement strand
GAGCAGTGCCAGTGGTGAGCCATTCGAACACGCCAGACAAGAACTCGATCCGGTCGCCTTCAGCTCGTTGGGTCACCAGACGGCTCTGTCCCGGGCGCCGACGATCGAGATCGTGCTGCACGATCGCCTCGGTGATCGGAACACCGGGTGGACAACCGTCGAGAATGACGCCAACGGCAGGACCGTGGGATTCGCCGAAAGTGGTGATCCGGAATCGTTCGCCGAAGGTACTGGACACGTCGGGAAGGCTAACGCCCGACTGGCTGGGCACCGCTGACCCAGGGCTACCATCAGTGAGATGGTGAGAGCAGAGCGCCGACGACGAGCGGAGCGCCGACGTGGATGATCAGAACGTCCAGCGGCTTCGCGTCTGGATCGATCAGGATCTGTGCACTGGCGACGGCATCTGCACCGATCACGCTCCGGACGTCTTCACGATCCTCGAAGACGGCATCGCCTACTGCACCGAAGGCATGGGAGCTGGTCGGAAGGTCTACAACGACCCCGGTGGCTCGGCCGAGCTTGCCCTCGTCTCATTCCCCGACGAGGCAGCCGTGATCGCTTCTGCGACCGAATGCCCGGGCGAGTGCATCTTCCTCGAGTTCGATGAGGCACCAGTGCTCGCAAACGGCGCCTGACGGGCACTGCTCGGCGTCGACGGGCGAGGCTACGCCGATGGTCTGGGCGAACTATTCTCCGCGAAGCCCTCGAGTGAGGGTGAAACGAGCGACGGAGGCACCATGGCCGAACTGACGAAGATTCTTCTCGACGAATCCGAGATGCCGACGAGTTGGTACAACATCGTGCCCGATCTCCCCGCTCCGCCTCCTCCAGCGCTGCACCCCGGCACTCACGAGCCGGCTGGCCCTGACGACTTCTCTCCGCTCTTCCCGATGGCGCTGATCATGCAGGAGGTCAGCCAGGACCGCTACATCGAGATCCCCGAGGAAGTCCAAGAGGTGTACCGGCTGTGGCGGCCTTCGCCGTTGTACCGGGCCCACCGTCTCGAGAAGGCGCTCGGGACACCGGCCAAGATCTACTACAAGTACGAAGGGGTATCGCCCGCAGGATCCCACAAGCCGAACACTGCCGTTCCTCAGGCGTACTACAACAAGGCCGAGGGCGTCCGGAAGCTGACCACCGAGACCGGGGCCGGCCAGTGGGGCACGGCATTGGCCTTTGCCTGCTCTCTGTTCGACCTGGAGTGTGAGGTGTGGCAGGTGGCAGCCAGCTACCGTCAGAAGCCGTACCGCAAGTCCATGATCGAGACCTTCGGTGGCACGGTCCACTCGAGCCCGTCGGATCTCACCGAAGCCGGTCGAGCCATTCTTGCTGCCGATCCCGACTCGCCTGGGTCGCTCGGAATCGCGATCTCCGAGGCCGTAGAGATGGCAGCGCCGCACGCCGACGTTCGCTACGCGCTGGGTTCGGTGCTCAACCATGTGCTGATGCACCAGACCGTCATTGGCGAGGAGGCCCTCAAACAACTGGCAAAGGTGGGCGAGACGCCAGACGTCATCATTGGTTGCACGGGCGGTGGGTCGAACTTCGCTGGCCTCGCGTTCCCGTTCATGCGGGAGAAGATGGCCGGCAACATCGACCCGATCATTCGGGCGGTCGAACCGGCAGCCTGCCCGTCGTTGACCAAGGGTGTGTACGCCTACGACTTTGGCGACACCGCGGGCATGACACCTCTCATGAAGATGCACACGCTGGGTCACGACTTCATTCCTGACGACATCCATGCCGGCGGCCTCCGCTATCACGGGATGTCGCCCCTGATCAGCCACATCTATCAGCTCGGGATGATGGAGGCCATCGCCATCGGTCAGACCGAGTGTTTCGACGCTGGTGTGCAGTTCGCCAGGACCGAGGGCATCGTTCCGGCCCCGGAACCGACACATGCACTCGCGGCGACAGTGCGAGAGGCTCTGGCCTGCAAGGAGTCTGGAGAGGAGAAGGTGCTGCTGACAGCATTGTGTGGGCACGGTCATTTCGACATGGCCGCCTACGATCGATACTTCTCCGGTGAGATGATCGACTTCGATTATCCGGAGGAGAAGGTCGCCGACGCCTTGACTCGCCTCCCCGTTGTTGGGTAGCCGACGCCGCAACGAACATCCGACCACCGCGAGGTCACATGAACGACACGCTCGAAGAGCACAGAAGCCAGCCGGACGGTGATGGTCGAATTGAGACTGCCGCGCTCGGTGGCTCCGGGGTGGCCGGCAGTTCCGGCTTGCTTGGCCGGATCTCGGGTTCCGATGGTGGCGATCGGGCCAGCTGGATCTATCTGCTGGTGATCGGCTTCATCGGTTTGGTGGTGCTGGGGCTCGGGCTGGCAGGCCGCGAGAACCGCCAGCCGCTCGTGGTCGGGTCGAGCGATGCCGTTGCGGCCGCCGAAAACGGTCGAGCGGTGACGCTCGATGTCGTTGTCGACGGCGAAACGGTTGCCCTTGCAGGCGAGCTTCCTGATGAGGGAGCTGTGGCTCAGATGGTCGCGTTGGCCACTGCCCGGTTCGGCGAGGGCAATGTCACGAGCTCACTCGTTGCCAACCCTTCGGTGACACTGACCGGTGGCGTTGTCAATCTGTCGGGCACGGCCGAGGAAGGCGACACCGGACCGAACGGGCTTCAGTCCGACATCTCGGCCGCGTTTGGCATCCAGG
>CAZYLX010000647.1:0-2683 GCA_964648595.1 uncultured Acidimicrobiaceae bacterium | reverse complement strand
CCACCTATCGGGAGCGGATCACGGAGCACCTCATCGATCTCCGCGACGACGGCTACGGCTTCCTTCGTGTCAACGGCTACCTGCAGTCCGCTGAAGATGTCTACGTCCCGGTCAAGATGGCCCGGCTCTACGGGCTGCGGAAGGGCGATCTCGTCGAGGGCACCGCACGTCCTGCCAATCGCAACGAGAAGAACCCGGCACTGCAAACAATCACGTCGATCAATGGCGCTGATCCCGATGCGAGTAGCAGCCGACTCCGCTTCGAGGATCTGACCGCGATCTCGCCTTTTGAACGCCTTCGACTCGAGATGACAGAACGACCAACGGCATCGGCCGCCAGGCTGGTCGACCTCGTTGCGCCGATCGGCAAGGGTCAACGGGGCCTGATCGTTGCCCCACCCGAGGCCGGATCGCTCGAATTGATCAAGCAGATGGCCGCCGGGATCGAGACCAACAATCCCGAAGCTCACTTGATGGTGCTGCTGTTCGACGGCCGCCCTGAAGACGTTGTCGAGGTTCGCCGCTCCCTCGAATTCGGTGAAGTTGCCGCTGCCTCGTTCGACGCACCACCGGAAGAGCAGTGCGCACTCGTCGATTTCACCATCGAGCGAGCAAAGCGCATGGTCGAGGGCGGCGAGGATGTCGTGATCATCGCCGATGGCCTCACCAGCATCGCTCGTGCCTACAGCCTCGGCGTACAGCCGACGGGCCGCACGATCACGGGTGTCGATGCGGCAGCCCTGCATCCGACGAAGCGATTCTTCGGCTCCGCCCGCAAGCTCGAAGAAGCGGGTTCGTTGACGATTCTGGCCACCATTCGTGTTGGCACCGGTGCCATCTTCGACGAGGCGATCTTCGAAGAGTTCCAAGGCACGTCGACGTCGGAAGTGCATCTGGACGCGTGGCTCGCCGATGAAGGCGTGTTCCCGAACATCGATCTCGAACTGTCCATGACGCGCAACGCCGATCTGCTGGCTGAACCAGACGACCTCAGCGCGGTCGACGCACTCCGGGCCTTGATGGCTGCTGCCATCGATGAAGCAGACGGCCCGGCTGTCGATGCCGCTCGCCGCCTCGTCGAACGGCTCGAAGAAACAACATCCAACGAAGCGTTCATCTCCGAAATCTCGTCCGCTACCTCGCTCTAGAGGTTTCACTCGGCGTCTCGAACCGCCAGACTGGTCCAGCTATGAAGACCGACATTCACCCGAACTACCGCTACGTGGTCTTCCAGGACCCTTCTGCGGATTTCTCCTTCCTCACCAAGTCGACGATCTCCACGAGCGAGACGGTCGAATGGGAAGACGGAAACACCTATCCGCTGCACAAGGTCGAGATCTCCTCGGCTAGCCACCCGTTCTTCACGGGTCAGATGAAGATCGTCGATACGGCTGGTCGTGTCGAGCGTTTCGAGCGTCGCTTCGGCCGTCGCAAGAAGGCCGACGAAGCAACCGAAACCACCGACGCAGCCGAGAGCTGAACCGCTGGCCGGTCACGACCAGCAGCGGCGCCTCGCTGTTGCGAAGCTCAAAGGATTGATTCGAGGCCATCTCGGCTCGGAACTGATCATCGACGATTCCCTCGGCGTTGCTGGGGGATTTGTCGCGTCTGCGCCCGATCGTTCAGGCGTCCCGGCCTCAGGTCAGCCGACCGATTCAGGCAAACACGGCGTGTTCTACGCAACGTCAGAACGGATGGCCGGGCCGGCGCTGAGCTGGGCTCTGCGGGCCGGTGTTGACCATTTGCACCTCGTCGCCGAAGCCGAACATGCGGGCGCTCTGGCTCGTCGTGTCGGCAATCCAGCCAACCTGCGAATCGACGTCGTCGCTGTGAGCGGAGTCGATCTGGTTCCGGTCGCCGCCGAAGAGATCGAGCCGGCCCCAGTTCTCGATTCTTCGGTGTGGAGCCTGGCCTCGATCATCAGCGAGGCTGGAGCTCGACCCGTCGACGACCATGGTCGAGTCGTGGCAGAGGTCGCCGGTCTCGAGGTGGCCAGGATCGTGCAACCATCCGGTGAGCCGGCCGTCATCGAGGTTGGGGTTGGCGAGGCAGACCGCGAACTTCATGCGCTGGTCCATAGCTCGATGGACAGCGGCACGGCGCTGCGCCGAGCTGTTGCCATGGTCGCCGCAGAGCGCCGGCGAGGATCGATGCATCCGCTTGCCCGCATGGCCCGCGAGCGCTGGCTGCGGTCAGTCCTGATCGACAACCCATCGCTCATCGGTGCCCGAGTTCTCGAGACGGTGCCACCGCTGCGAGCTCGGTCGACGGTGTTGGGCAACGTACCAAGCGCTGCGCTTGGTGAGCTCGAGGATGGCAGGCCCGTTGTTGTTGTCTGCTCGACCGGAATCGATCTTGATGTTGTGCCGGAAGCGGCCGACTATCGGCGTCGTGATTCGGTGGATGCCGAACTGATCATCGTCGTGCCCGAGCGCGATCGACACGCCACCACCGTGTCACTTGTCGAGATCACTCCCGGCGCATCGCTTGTGAGCATCGAGACCCCGTGGTGAGCCTGGTTCTCTCGGCGATCCCCGCTGGTCGGTAGCCTCGGCGCGATGCTCGACCGGATCGCCGCCATCGAACGTGAACACGCCGAGATCGAGGCGCGTCTTGGTGACCCCGATCTGGCAGCGGACAACAAGCGGTATGTCGAGATCATGCGTCGGTACTCCGAGCTGGG
>CAZYLX010000646.1:0-2688 GCA_964648595.1 uncultured Acidimicrobiaceae bacterium | reverse complement strand
ACTCGCGAACTGAGGAGGGCCAGCCATACGGAGTGCATTGTCGGCGTCTCCTCGCCGACGGCGATGATGCTCCGGAACTGATCCTGGTCGACGAGAACGCGGAGGCCGTCGACAGCGACTACTTCGAGCTCGGTGTCTTTGATGTATCCCCCGACCACCACCTGCTGTTGTGGGCTGCCGATCGCAGCGGCGACGAAAAGTTCGAACTCCGAGTCCGTGATCTGTCGACCGGCACGGAACTCGAAGATGCGATTCCCGACGTCAGCTACGGCTCAGCGTGGGCCATGGACAACGAGACCTTCTTCTACGTGCGAGTCGACGACGCTCACCGGCCGTTCCAGGTGTGGAAGCATCGTCTGGGTCGTTCGGTCGACGACGACCTGTTGGTGTTCGAGGAAGCCGACGAGCGATTCTTCGTTGGGGTCGGCCGCGAACGCGACGACTCTTTCATTCAGATCGGAGTGAGCTCGGCCATCACCGATGAACTGTGGTTGTTGCCCGCTGACGAGCCAGATGCCGCGCCCCGTTGCTTTGCGCCACGCCGCAACGGCATCGAGTACGCCGCATCGCATCATGAAGGCCGATTCATCGTGCTCACGAATGATGGAGCCGAGAACTTCCGAATCGTCGAGACGCCTGTTGACGCCACGGAACCCGAGCACTGGGTCGACCTGGTTGCCCATCGTGAGGACGTGCACGTTTCCGGATTCGATGCCCTTCGGGACCACCTCGTCATCTTCGAACGCGTCGACGCCGTCACCCAGATGCGGGTGCGGCGTTGGGGGAGTGACGAGGAACATGTCATCGCTCAAGGGGAAACAGTGTCGACGGTCTGGCCGGGGGCCAACCCGACAGCAGACACCACGATGTTCCGGTACGGCTACAGCTCGATGGTCACCCCTCCACGGGTGCTGCGCTACGACCTCGATGCCCGATCCACCGAGGTGCTCAAAGAGACCGAGGTGCTCGGCGACTTCGACGCTTCGGCCTACGAGACGCGCCGTTCATGGGCGACTGCCGATGACGGAACCAAGGTCCCGCTGAGCTTGGTCTGGCGCCGCGACCGGCCCAGCGGGCCCGGGCCGGCCATCATCGGGGCGTATGGCGCCTACGAGATCTCGTCCGACCCGACCTTCTCGACGATGCGGCTCTCGCTGCTCGACCGAGGCTTTGTCGTTGCCATCGCCCACGTTCGCGGCGGCGGAGAGCTGGGCCGTAGCTGGTACTCCGGCGGCAAGTTCGAGAACAAACGGAACACGTTCACCGACACCGTGGCCTGTGCTCGCCATCTCATCGAGGAGGGATGGACAACTCCAGACCAACTCGCTCTCCGCGGCGGCTCGGCCGGCGGCCTGCTGGTTGGCGCTGCGCTCAATCTCGAGCCTGGATTGTTCGGGGCAGCGGTTGCGCAGGTGCCGTTCGTGGACGCATTGAACACGATGCTCGACCCGTCGCTCCCGTTGACGGTGACCGAGTGGGAGGAATGGGGCAATCCAGCCGAATCCGAGACGATCTATCGCGAGATGCGGGGCTACACGCCATACGAGAACATCCAGTCGGTTCCGTACCCCAGCATCCTCGCAACAGCGGGTCTGAACGATCCCCGCGTCGGATTCTGGGAACCAGCCAAGTGGGTCCTGGCACTGCGAGAGCAGACGACCGGGTCCGATCCGATCATGCTGCAAACTGACCTCGGAGCTGGGCACGGCGGGCCGTCTGGCCGCTACGACGGCTGGCGCGACGAGGCGAAGGTGCTGGCCTTCGTAATCGATGCGCTCACCGCTCCGCACGACGGTCTTGCTCCCGCATGAGACCGGGTGACCGAGGCGTCCTGTGAAAATCGTGTGACCGATCGCTCGGACACCTTGGCCCGTCCTCGTTGCTGCCGACGGGACGGCTAGGGTCCGGAGATACCCGGAGGTCTTCCGTGAACGAATCTGAGTACGAACGTCGCCTGAGCTCCTACGAAGTGGGCATGGCGGAGCTGCAAAACCAACTGAAGGTGATGGAGGAAGAGGTCGTCACCTTGCGCCGGCGCCTGCAGGATGCGCCGAAGCGCGTGCGCACGCTCGAGGAGCGCTTGCTCGACACGAAAGGGCAGCTCGCCCAAGCGGTCAGCCAGAACGAGAAGCTCACCTACACGTTGCGAGAGGCTAGAGAGCACATCGCTGCGTTGCGCGAGGAAGTCGACAAGCTGGCCCACCCGCCGTCCGCGTATGGCACATTCCTCGGCCACAACGACGACGAGACAGCAGACGTCTTCACCAGTGGCCGCAAGATGCGTGTCGAGGTCCATCCCGCGATCGCCGTCGATGAACTGCACAAGGGCGACGAGGTCGTGCTCAACGAGTCGTTGAACATCGTCAAGGTGCGCCCGCCCGAACTGTCGGGTGAGGTCGTGTTGGTCAAGGAGGTCCTCGATGGCGGTCTGCGCGCTGTCGTCGTCGGACGCGCCGATGAAGAGCGAGTTGTCGATCTGGCCGAGGACCTCATCGACAGCCGAATTCGGGCCGGCGACTCGCTTGTGCTCGAACCCCGCGCCGGGTTGTTGATCGAGAAGATCGAAAAGGCTGAAGTCGAGGATCTTGTGCTCGAAGAGGTGCCGAACGTCAGCTACGACGACATCGGCGGGCTCGATGCTCAGATCGAAGAGATCGTCGACGCTGTCGAGTTGCCGTTCTTGCATGC
>CAZYLX010000645.1:1093-2688 GCA_964648595.1 uncultured Acidimicrobiaceae bacterium | reverse complement strand
GCACCACGGGGGCAAGGAGTCGCCAAGGCGATTCCAAAACGAGAGGTGGAGGTAGAAGGTGTTCCCTACAGCACTAACCCGTGCATCCAACGGGCATGTCCGAAGAATCTTGATCGTGGCGCTAGCGACCCTGTTGATGTTCACAGCACTCGCAGTCGTGCCGGGAGCACCCCTGGCGCTGGCCGGCGACGACGAAGCTGTCCCCCAACCTGCAGATGGCTTCACCCAGCTCGCGGCAAAACCCGACGTGACGAAGAACAAGGATCTGGGAGACTCGTGTGGTCTCGACATGGTCCTCGTCGTCGACAGCTCCGGGTCGGTCGGGGGAAGCGAAGCCAACGTCAAGTCCGCCTTCAACGCGTTGCTCGACGGACTGATCGGAACCGGATCGCGAGCCGGCGTCGTCGACTTCAACACGAATTCGACGGTACCGATTTCCTCCTACACCGACATCACCGATGCGACGGTCAACCAGTCCGGAGGCGCGTTCAAGACCTACATCGATGCCTACTCGGCCGGTGGATGGACCAACTGGCAGGGCGCCCTCAAGGACGCTCGAACGACATTCTCATCACCCGAACTGCTAGTCATCATCACCGACGGCAATCCAAACACCACGGACACAAGCACAGCCGGAGGAGCCGGTGACGCTGCGTTGTACGAGGCAATGGACGAGGCAAATCTGATCAAGGCGGGCATCACCCACATCCTCGCCGTCGGAGTCGGGAGTGTAAACGAGAACCGCCTCAAGGACATCACGGACGGCTCATCGTCTCTCGTGGCAGCGCCCACGAGCGCCAACATCAAACAACTCGATGTCACGACGTCGTCGTTTGGGAACCTCGAGGAGGCGATGCGTCAACTCGCCTCAGCGCTCTGTGACGGTTCTGTCACAGTGACCAAGAGGGTCGACGGGGACGTTGCCTCCGGATGGAGTTTCGCCGCGTTGCCCACAGCGGACACGGTTGATCCATCCAACGGCCTGACCGACAGCAACGGCGAGGTCACCTTCTCATGGAGACTGATCGATCCCACGAGCACGCAGGTCACGATCACCGAGACCCTTCAGCCAGGCTTTGTCTTCGACCGCTACGAATGCTCCGACGGCACCAAGGGTTCAACGCTGACAACGGCTGCACTGGCCGTCAATCAAGGCAAGAACATCGCTTGCACCTTCTACAACGATTCGGTCGATCCCGACATTGAGGTGTTGAAGGAGGCTGATGGTTGGAACGCTGCGGGCGCAAAGGCCGGGAGCATCGTCGACTACAAGTTCACGGTAACGAACACCGGGAACGTGACCCTGACGGGTGTGGACGTGGACGACTTCGTCGGCGGCGTCACCGTCACCGGCGGCCCGATCACGCTGGCACCGGGAGCCAAGGACACGTCGACATTCATTGGCAGCTACAAGCTGACCCAGAGCGACGTCAACGCAGGGACCTTCAAGAACACGGCAGAAGCCTGCGGCGACTCCCGGACCGTGAAGGACGTCTGCGACAAGGACGACGAAACCATCACCATCAATCCTGAGCCCTCGATTGAGGTGTTGAAGGAGGCTGATGGTTGGAACGCTGCGGGCGCAAAGGCCGGGA
>CAZYLX010000645.1:0-993 GCA_964648595.1 uncultured Acidimicrobiaceae bacterium | reverse complement strand
TGACCCAGAGCGACGTCAACGCAGGGACCTTCAAGAACACGG
The DNA here is from genome assembly GCA_964648595.1 of uncultured Acidimicrobiaceae bacterium. Taxonomy (GTDB): domain Bacteria; phylum Actinomycetota; class Acidimicrobiia; order Acidimicrobiales; family SZUA-35; genus SZUA-35. The sequence goes on along the minus strand of CAZYLX010000645.1, from coordinate 951 downwards.
CAGAAGCCTGCGGACTCGACGCGGACAAGACCGAGGTCTGCGACAAGGACGACGAAACCATCACCATGACGCCCGACCCCAGTCTGACGCTCGCCAAGTCGGGTGCGTTCGAGGATGAGTCTGGCGATGGCCTCGCGCAGGTCGGTGAGACGATCAGCTACAAGTTCATTGTGGCAAACACCGGGAACGTCACCCTCTACGGCGTGACACTCGACGATCTGGTCGGAGGCGTCACCGTCACCGGCGGACCGATAGCGTCACTGCCTGTCCAGGCGTTCGACGACTCGACGTTCGCCGGTTCGTATACGTTGACGCAGACGGACATCGACTCCGGCGCGTTCTACAACCTGGCCAAGGCATGCGGCACCGATCCACAGAAGACCGAGGTCTGTGACGAAGACAGTCACAGGGAACCGCTCCCGCAAGATTCTGGGATCGTGATCGAGAAGTGGACGAACGGTGACGATGCCGACGCGGCGACCGGGCCATTGGTCACCGTCGGCGGAGACGTAGACTGGCTCTACACCGTGTGGAACGCTGGAACCGTCACACTCTCGAACGTGGATGTCACCGACAACATCGTCGGTGTCAATCCCGCCTACGTCGGCGGAGATACAGACGGTGACGATCTCCTTGACATCGGAGAGTTGTGGATCTTCGATGCGACCGGCACGGCAATCGTTGGACAGTATGAGAACACGGGCACAGTCACGGCCCAACTCGACGAAGAAATCAAGGTCACCGATAGTGACGATTCCCACTACTTCGGTGTGGATTCGTCGATCGGCTTGGTCAAGACTGGTGCGTTCGGCATCGGCGATGACGGTCTCGCGAATCCGGGTGACGTGATCACATACGGGTTCAAGGTCACCAACGACGGGAACGTCCCGCTGACAGATATCGACGTCGACGATCTCGACCTCGGTGGTATCAACGTGTCGTGCCCGAAGA
>CAZYLX010000644.1:0-2694 GCA_964648595.1 uncultured Acidimicrobiaceae bacterium | reverse complement strand
GAGCAGGAGCTGATACCGCATGGCAATCATCGAGAACGAACCACTCGCACTTCCAGCCGGCGACATTCCTGACGTCGGTGATCCCCTCGGCGTTTTCTCCCGGCCCCGTGAGGTCTCCGGTCTGAAGAACTGGCTGACAACGGTCGACCACAAGAAAATCGGCATCATGTACGGCGCCGCTGCCATGTTCTTCCTGCTCATCGGTGGGTTGGCGGCCCTCCTCATCCGCATCCAATTGGCAACACCGAACAGCAGCTTCCTTTCAGCCGATGCGTACAACCAGATCTTCACCATGCACGGCACGGTCATGGTCTTCCTGGTGGTCATGCCCATCGGTGCCGCATTCGCGAACTACCTCCTGCCTCTTCAGGTCGGCGCCCGCGACGTTGCGTTCCCCCGGATCAACGCCTTCAGTTTCTGGGTGTTCTTGTTCGGCGGCTTGCTGCTCAACACCAGCTGGTTCCTCGGTGGTGGTGCCAATGGAGGGTGGTTCAACTACGCCCCGAACAACGGTGTCGCCTACTCACCCTCGAACGGCATCGACTTCTGGAACATCGGTCTGTTCATCGCCGGTATCGGCTCGCTCACCGGCGCGATCAACCTCATCACCACGGTGCTCAACATGCGGACTCCTGGCATGTCCCTCATGCGGATGCCGATCTTCGTGTGGATGACCCTCGTCACGCAGTTCCTCCTCTTGTTCGCCATCCCGGTGCTCACCGTTGCGCAGATTCTCTTGCTCATGGATCGCAACTTCGGCGCCAGCTTCTTCGCCGTCGACCTCGGCGCCGACCCGTTGTTGTGGCAACACCTCTTCTGGATCTTCGGACATCCCGAGGTGTACCTGATGATCCTCCCGGCGTTCGGCATCGTGTCCGAGGTGATCCCCACCTTCTCCCGCAAGCCGATCTTTGGTTATCCCTTCATGGTGTTCTCCGGTATTGCCATCGGCTTCATGGGCTTCGCCGTGTGGGCGCACCACATGTTCGTGTCCGGAATGGGCCCCCTCTCGGTTGCCGCCTTCTCCTTCGCAACGATGTTCATCGCCGTGCCAACCGGTGTGAAGGTGCTGAACTGGTTGGCAACGATGTGGGGGGCCAAGATCACGCTGAACACAGCGATGCTGTTCTCGGTCGGCCTCGTCACCCAGTTCACGATCGGCGGCCTTTCCGGTGTCTCGCACGCCATCGCTCCCTGGGACACGCAGCAGACCGACACGTACTACATCGTCGCCCACTTCCACTATGTGCTCTTCGGTGGTGCGCTCTTCGGCTTCGTTTCCGGGATGTATTTCTGGTGGCCAAAGGCGTTCGGCTACAAGCTCAACGAGGCGCACGGCAAGTTCAACTTCTGGATGATGGTGGTCGGGTTCAACCTGACCTTCGGTCCGATGCACATTCTCGGTCTCCAGGGCATGCCTCGACGGATGCACACCTACGACGACGCCATGGGCTTCAACCTGTGGAACATGGTGGCCACCATCGGTTCGTTCATCCTTGCTGTCGGCACGCTCTGGATCCTGGTGAATGCCCTGATCTCGTACCGAGCTTGGAAGGCGGCCGGAAGCCCGAATGTCGGTGCTGATCCGTGGGATGCCCGCACCATCGAATGGTCGATCCCTTCACCGACGCCCGAGCACAATTTCGATCACACACCAACGGTCACCTCGCTCGACGACTTCTGGCATCGCAAGTACGCCGAGGACGAAAACGGCAAACTCCGCCGTGTCGCCACCGGCGAGGAGCTGGCCCAGCCTGGTAACGGCGAGGGTGTCCACCTCCCGGCCCCGTCGTACTGGCCGTTGGTGTTGGCGGCCTCCATCCCGCTCATCGGCTACGGCATCATCTTCTCGCTGTGGCTGGTCATCCCCGGTCTGCTCCTCATGGCGGCTGGTCTCTTCGGTTGGGCTCTCGAGCCTGCTGATGATCTGGATCTCGACGACCACCACGGTCCTTCGAGCGACGAGTTGGCAGGAGTTTCCACATGACCGATCTCGCCACTGCCGTCGACGACCCGTCGGCAGACGATCACGGGCACGACGACCACGCACCGACCTCGCTCGGCCTCTCCAACATGAAGTTGGCGATGTGGTTGTTCCTCGGTTCTGAGTGCCTGCTGTTCGGTGCCTTGATCAGCACCTACCTGCTCTCCAAGGCTCGGTTCATTGCCGAACTGACGGCCGGCAATCCGAACGTCATCGAGGGTCTGCTTCCAGAAGAGCAGGCGCAAGCGCTGGCCGATGAAGGTGTGCGGGGCACGTTTGCCGATCTTCCCGCAGTCTTCCAGGAGATGTCGATCGAAGGTGCCGTCGAGCCGATCTTCGACATTCCCTTCACCTCATTCAGCTCCTTCGTGTTGCTCATGAGCTCGCTCTGCATGGTGCTCGCTCATAAGGCGACCGAAGAGGGCGACTACAAGAATCAGCGCGTCTGGCTTGCCACCACTGCTCTCTTGGGCTCCACGTTCATCGGTGGACAGATCTACGAGTTCACCGCGTTCTTCCGTGAGGGTCTGACCTTCGGCGGCAGCCTGTTCGGTTCGGCCTTCTTCACGCTCACTGGCTTCCACGGTGTGCACGTCACCGGCGGCATCTTGATGCTGGTGTCGCTCCTAGTCCTGTCCTTCCAGGGCAAGCTGAAATCCGACCGATCCGAAACGGTCGAGTTGGTCGGCTTGTACTGGCACTTCGTCGAC
>CAZYLX010000643.1:0-2697 GCA_964648595.1 uncultured Acidimicrobiaceae bacterium | reverse complement strand
CTCAATCTTTTCAGTGTCCAGATTGCAAAAAATGGGATCTATATCCGCAAAAACGGGTTTGATGTTGTTCCAGTGCAGGGAACGGGGCCGTGATGCGTGGTGTGCTCGGTCCAGACATCGCCGTCGTGAAAGCGGAGCTTGTGCTCGGCCCGGGGATCATCGCGCCAGCCCTTTTTCGTCGTTCGGGTGGTCGTTGTGCGGGTGAGGGTGGTTGTCGTCTCGTTCGTGTGGATCGCCATGTGACCATGGTGAAGCCGACCCATCGGCGGTGAATCGGGGATGCCCCACATCGATGAGTGGGCGCGTGGGGGATCGAAGGGCTGGGGTTGCAACGCTGACCTAGCTCGTGCTCAGGCGACCGGAGCGCCCCGAGCGTCATCGGTCGCCGCCATCATGGCGTCGACCAGTCGTTCATTGGCGGCGGCCGTCTTCGCCAAGCTGGTATGACTCAACTCCTGCACCTCGTCGGGGTCGCTCCCGAGATCGAACAACATCGTTTCGCCACCGCTGTAGCGAGTGTATTTCATACCCCCGTTGTCAACGATCGTCCGAATGCGGTGGGGCACGCCGATCCGCTGAGCCGTGACCGCACGGAGGTCATCCTCGATGAGCACGTGGTCTCGGACAGCATCGTCGGCGTCGTCGAGGATCGGGGTGAGGGGATGCCCCTGCATTCCGTCGTGGGTCGGCACGTCACACATATCCATCAGGGTCGGGCCGAGATCGATGCTGCTGGCCAGGCTCGCTGACCGCGAGCTCTCACGGCGAGGATCGACCACGACCATCGGCACCTGCATCGTGCCGCGGAACGGCATGAAACCTTTCAGCATGAGTCCGTGATCGCCCATCATGTCGCCGTGGTCGGCGGTGAACACCACGATGGTGTTGTCGAGCTGCCCGAGCGCATCGATGGCGGCGATCATGCGCCCAACTCCGTCATCGATGAACTCGATGGTGCCATACGTTGCCGCCAGAGCTTCCTTCACGACCTCGGGATCGGTGGCGCCCACGGGTGCGACCCAGCGCCGCATGTCCTTCGGTGCCATCTGTTGCATGTGACGCAGGTACGCCGGCGCATGTTCGAGTGGATCGCTCAGCGTCGGCGAGAGCTCCATGTCGGCGGGGTTGTACTTGTCGTACCACTCCCCCGGTGGGGTCATCGGGTGATGGGGATCGGGGAATGACGCCCAGGCGTACCAGGGCTCACCTGCCTCGACCGACTCCTCGATGAACGCGATCGTCTGTTCGGTGACGAAGTTCGTGCTGTGCAGCTCCTCGCCGTACGGCGGTTGGTACACCTGCCACCAGCGGTCGGACCGACGCAACGCCGGAGCCTCGTCGGTGAGAGGCACAACGAGATCCTCGTATTTGCCACCCCGGTCGAGGGCCCACTGAAGGTGGTGCCCACTCACCTTGGCGCCGTGATCGATGGAGAGCTCGACGTGACCGAAGCCGTAGAAGTCATCAGGCAGCTCGGGAACACCCTGTTCGTATCGCTCCGCGTGCTCCCAGGTGTCCCACCCATCCGGATAGCCATGATCGATCGTTGCCGTCTGATCGAGGCGAAATACCGAGTTGCGGCTCATGCCGTGCTGCAGGTGCGATTTGCCGATCAGCGCAGTGCGCCACCCAGCCTCGCGGAACTGGCGGACGTGAGTGGCCGCCCCCCACTCGAGTGAGCGGTCGTTGAAGATCACGCCATGCACGCTCGGCATACGACTCGTCATGATCGAAGAACGATTCGGCATGCACACTGGATTGGCGACCCACGCGTTCTCGAACACCGTGCCTCGTGCGGCCAGGGCATCGAGATTCGGCGTTCGCACAACGTCGTTGCCCATGAAGCCGACGTGGTCGCCTCGATGCTGGTCGGTGATGACGAACAGGATGTTCGGCCGGGTTCCCTCGGCGGTTGCCGGTTGATCTTCGGTCACGCCGTCTCCTCGGAGGCGGCTTCGTGGAGGCCGAGCTCAGCGATCGACTTCTCACGCATCTCGATCTTACGGATCTTGCCGGTCACCGTCATCGGGAAGTCGCTGACGAACGAGATGTAGCGCGGCACCTTGAAGTGAGCGATCGTTCCTCGGCAGAACTCCTTGAGCTCATCTTCGGTGAGCTGTTCTCCGGGCTGGAGCTGCACCCACGCCATGATCTGCTCGCCATACTTCAGATCGGGCACGCCGATCACCTGGGCATCCGCAACGGCGGGGTGGGTGTAGAGGAACTCTTCGATCTCCCGGGGATAGATGTTCTCGCCACCTCGGATGATCATGTCCTTGATGCGGCCGACGATGTTGACGTAGCCGTCATCGTCCATCGTGGCGAGGTCGCCAGAGTGCATCCAGCGGTCCTCGTCGATGGCCTCGGCGGTCTTGGCGTCGTCCTCCCAGTAGCCGAGCATCACGTGGAAACCTCGCGTGCAGTATTCGCCTTCTCGACCCCGCTCGACCGTTTCACCGGTTTCCGGATCGACGATCTTGGCCTCGACGTGAGGCAGCACCCGTCCGACGGTGGTCACCCGGTGCTCGACCGAGTCGGTGGTGCTGGTCTGGGTGGACACCGGCGATGTCTCGGTCATGCCGTACGCAATGGTGACTTGCGACATGTTCATCTGATCAATGACGTTGCGCATCACCTCGATCGGGCACGGGGAGCCGGCCATGATGCCTGTGCGTAATGCCGACAGATCGAACGACT
>CAZYLX010000642.1:0-2699 GCA_964648595.1 uncultured Acidimicrobiaceae bacterium | reverse complement strand
CGGCTCGACCGAATGGGATGGCAGGCCGTGAGCGTGAGGCGATTGTCCCCGAAGTCATCCAGGACTTCGGTCTGACTCGGATTGACGATGAAGTGCCCGATCTCCTCGCCGTCATCGTTGATCTGGGGCATGACTTGGTAGAAGTGCTCGCCCTGATAGGTCGTGACCTTGATGAGATCGCCGGGCAGCAGGCGGTGCAGATCGTGGAACGGTTCGCCGTAGGTCGTTCGATGGCCTGCGATGGCTGCGTTTCCAGGCTGGCCAGGCAACGGCGTATCCGGATAGTGCCCTGGTCCCTTGCGAAGGTCACCGCGCCGAATGCCCTCGACGATGTTGCGCTCGAGGCCGATGTCTGGGATCTCGATGGTGCCGAGAACGTCGCCCTCACGAGGGGTGAGCAGGGCGATCTCCTCATCGGAGAGGGCATCGGGATTGATGGGTGCGACCGTGAAGTCTGGCCCGTCTCGCTCGCCGAACTCGGGCGCGAACGCCTCCGCGATGGCCTCGTTGATGATGTCGACGCCGGTTGGCCCTGGCGGAGGGCCGGTCTCGGCAGCTGGTTCCTCCGCTGCGACGACGAGTCCGGCCTCCTCGAGCGCCGCCAGTCGATCGTCGAATTCGGTGCTGAGTTCCTCTTGCGCCTGTGCTTCGAGAAGGCCGGTTCCGTAGAGCTGGAAGACAGCAAACATGATCACAACGAGGCCGAGGCCGATGAGAAAGCGACCCGTGCCGCCGATGATCGATGCCGTTCGTTGGTTCATGAGGTTCGCGAGGGGCCGCCGTCGAGGAACGGTCGTGCCATTCGTGCTCGGACGAGGCTAGATGCCCGAACGCCCGACCGTGACGCACCCATGGTGAATGGTGTCGACGTAGCAGCTGACGAATCTGGGGGTGGCCGTCGGGTCGGCGTATCGTTGCCGGCAGTGTCCACCCCTGCCACCCCTGACGCAGTGATTCACCTCGAACAGGCGGTGAGCCTCATCGGGCGGTTCCCTGCGCTGGCCGGCGTCGACCTGACCGTGCAGAGCGGTGAGGTCGTGCTCCTCCAGGGCCCAAACGGTGCCGGAAAGAGCACGCTGCTCCGCTTGTGCTCAGGGTTGGCTTCGCTCCATGATGGGCGGGGCACCGTGCTCGGTGCGGACCTTTCCACTCCGGTCGGGAGGCGTTCGGTTCGTCGACGGGTGGGCCTGCTCGGCCACGGAACCGCCCTGTACGACGACCTCACCGTGGAACAAAACGTCCGCTTCTGGGCCGCCGCCAACGGCTCGGCCAGCCGTGATGTCGACGCAGCCATGGACCGTCTCGGCGTTGATGGGCGTCTTCGGTCGGTTCCCGTCTCCGCTCTCTCGGCCGGCCAGCGCCGCCGGACGTCCATGGCCGTGCTGGTCTGTCGACGGCCCGTGCTCTGGTTGCTCGACGAGCCACATGCCGGGCTCGATCGCGAAGGTCGGGACCTGGTAGACGGCTTGGTCAAGCAGGCGGTTGCATCAGGAGCGACGGCCATTGTTGCCTCGCATGAGCTCGATCGGGTTGCCGGGTTGGCCACTCGGGTGGTGGAGGTCGTTGGTGGCCACATCGGGGAGGCCGGCGAAGCCCCGGTCGAGCGAGGCAGTTGATGTTGCGTGATGCTCGGCTCATCGCCGCCAAGGATCTACGTATCGAAGCATCATCCCGGGTTCTCACCACCCAGGTGGTGCCGTTCGGGTTCCTCGTCCTCGTGTTGTTCGGTTTCGCCATCGATCCCGACCTGCAAGCGGTCGGCGCAGGTGTCGGCAATGACAACCGCCCGGTCCTCGAGACCGTTGCCCCTGGATTGTTCTGGCTGGCCGTTCTTTTCTCGTCCCTGTTGGCCATTGGACGGTCCTTCGCCGTCGAATCGGTCGACGGCAACCTGGATGCGCTCCGGCTTGCCGGCCTCGAACCCGGCGAGATCTTTCTCGGCAAGGCAGCGGCGATCTTCGCCCAGCTTGCGGTGCTGGAAGTGCTCGTCGGACTCGGCTCGTTCGCCTTCTACGGCGCACCACTTGGCCACCCGATGCTCCTCGCTGCAACTGTTGTTGTCGGAACAGTTGCGATTGCTGCTGCCGGTACCCTCTACGCAGCACTGGCCTCAGGGCTCAGGGTGCGAGACACGCTTGTTCCCCTCCTCCTGCTTCCGGTGCTGGCTCCGGTGTTGCTCGGTGCCACTATCGCCACCGACGCGGCGTTGTTCGGGCCGGCCAGCGATGGCTGGCCGTGGTGTGCAGCGCTCGGCGCTTTCGCAGTCCTTTATGTGGCTGCGGGGATCCTGTCATTCGGTTCGCTCCTGGAGGACTCGTGACCACAATTGGCTCAGATGGTCCGGCCTCTACCGGATCGAGGGGGACACAGATCCTCGGCGCGGTCACATCGGTGGCTCTTGTCGCGCTTGCTGCCCTGGCTTTGGTGATCACGCCGCCGGAAGTGACACAGGCCGATGCCGTCCGGCTCTTCTACATCCACGTGCCGTCGGCGATCGTGTCGCTCTACATCGCGTTCTCGATCACGCTGGTCGGATCGATCATGTATCTCTGGAAGGGGTCGGTCTTCTGGGATCTCCTCGCGGGCGCGGCGGCGGAGATCGGGGTCATCTTTCTCGGCATCACGTTGGTGACCGGCATGCTCTGGGGTCGCCCGACCTGGGGCACCTACTGGACCTGGGATCCTCGACTCACCAGCAC
>CAZYLX010000641.1:0-2700 GCA_964648595.1 uncultured Acidimicrobiaceae bacterium | reverse complement strand
AGGACCGCTCCCGCGGGTGCCTCGGGCGCCGGAAGCGGTAGGACGAGCATTGTTCCGTTGGTGCCGGTCGCGACGAGGCGCGGTTCATCACCGCAGATTGTCTCGGCCACGATCCGCGATGTGTCGGTGGATGGTTCGCGGAGCGAGTAGGGGCCCGACGTCACCGAGATCAGTTCGCCGGCGGAGTCACGGAGCACCACGGTCGAGCGTTCGACCTGGAAGATCTCTCGAGCGGCCTCTGCCACCTGGTGCGCTGCCTGGGTCAGCGATCCAGGTCGTCGGAAGCGGCGCAGGACTTCTTCGAGTCTCGTCAGCTGTTGCATTCGTCGGGTGCTGCGGTCGCTTGCTGCATCGGACTGCTGCGCCAGATGTGAAATCAGTTCGGCGACCATCGCCGCCACCGGGACCGCGATGAGCGGCAGGGCGAGCGTGACAGAAGACGAGTCCTCGTCGCGGCCGACAAGGACAACAACGAGCAGGATCGGGGCAAAGACAAGGGCAAACCCAGGCGGGAGCGTCAGGCCGACGTACGCGAGAATCACAACAATCGCGATCGTGATGCCCAGCGTTGCACCATCAGAGCCGACGACGTCGCCGAGTAGTGTTGCTGCGAGGAGGCCGGCAATCCCGGCGGCCGCCGGGGCAGCGCGCCACCGCTTCGACAGGTCCTCGAGCGGCACGAGCAGGCACAACACTCCGGCAACAGCGAGGCCGAGAGCAGTCCAGGACATTGCGACGGCTGCCGTGCTGCCTGCCTCCAAATCAGGGCGCGTCAAACGGTCGATTAGCGCCAGCATCGACAGAATGACGAGCATGGCGGCCGCTGCCGACCGGTATGTCTTTGCCCAGAAGAACTCCGCCATCACTCCAACCACGGCTGCGCAGGATGTCGCGTTCGACAGCACTGGCAGCCACACTCCGTGGAGGCAACCGTACCGTAGGTGGTCGTTTGCTGGAAGTGATGGGCCGTAGGTGGAAGTCTGCACCCGCTAGCCTCGCCCGAATGCGGCTCGCTCAGTACACCAGTGGCTCCGGGCCGGCGATCGTTTTCCTCCACGGCATCGGGTCGGACGCAGAGACCTGGGCCGGCGTCGCCGATCGGCTCGCCGATGACTACACGGTTGTTCGCTTCGATCTTCTCGGCCACGGAGCCTCACCGGTGCCAGACGAGGCGTCTGAGTACACCAGGGATCGTGCTCTGGATGATGTTGACGACCTCCTGGCAACGCTCGAAGGGCCCGCCGTCCTCGTCGGACACTCACTCGGCGGGTATCTCGCGCTGGCCCACGCTGCCACCCGAGCCGGTGTCGCCCGTGGGATTGTGGTGTTGAACACCGGTCCGGGATTCCGCGATCCCGAGAAACGTCAGGCCTGGAATGATCGCTCGAGGCGCAACGCTCACCGGTTCGGCGTGCCGGAGCAGGCCGCCGAGCTGAACCTCCAGGAAGACAGCGTGGTGATGGAACGATTGGCCGACATGCCCGTGCCAACCCTCGTCTTGGCAGGTACGGACGATCGACCCGAGTACACCGGGGCCGGTCAGTATCTGGAGCGAAAGATGCCGAACGCCCGCTTCGTCGCCGTCGATGGCGGCGGGCATGCCATGCACGAAGAGAGCCACGCCGATGAGGTGGCCGATTTGGTGCGCACGTTCATGAGTGAGCTGCCCTGAGGCGGAGCGCCTTTTCAGAGCCCCGGTTCAAGTCGGGGGTTCTGCGTCTGCGGTGAGTGGGCCGGCGTGCGCAGCGTCGTTGAATGAGCGAATGATCCACTGGTCGCCGTTGACCACCAGGTGGCTGATGGCGCTGTTTCGTGAGCCCATCATCGAGAACATGTTGATGCCGAGCGCGTGTCCCAGCAGCGAACCGATCGTTCCGCCGTGGACGAACACGGCGATGAGTTGGTCAGGGTGAGTCTCGGCAAGGCGCTGCAGCGCAGGCACCGTTCGGCCTGCGAACTGCTGGTTGGTCTCGGCGCCCTCGACCTCGCCCCACTCCCGATTGGCCCGCATCGCCTCGGTCGACGGGTGCCCTTCAGCCGCCATCTTGCGGAACAGTCCGCCCTCGCCTACTCCGAGGAAGACTTCGCGTAGATCGGGCTCGACGGTGATCGGTTTGTCCAGAGCGGCCGAGAGTGGCGTTGCCGTCTGCGATGTGCGTTGCAGCGACGTCGCATAGATCGCGTCGATGGGTTCGGAGGCCAAACGCACGCCCACTTGCTCGGCCTGCCACCGTCCGAGCGTCGACAGCGGCGGATCTCCTTGGCCCTTGACCAGCGGAAACGGCTCGGCCTCGACGAACGGAGCCGACTGACCGTGCCGAACCAGGAGCACCTGGCACGCTCCCGGATCTGGCTGGAAGAAGGTCTGGGGGTACTGCTTGGTCTCGGTCACCGGCGACACCGTAGTTGGGCTCTGTTGTCACCTCTAACCTGCCGTGGTGACGCTCGATCGACAGCCGCCCCCTCCTGCCCCCACCCCGCGTGCCCCGGTGCTGCGGGAGCTCTGGGGAGACCGAACCGAGGATCATCACTCCTGGCTTCGTGACGCTGATGATCCCGAGGTCATCGCCCATCTGGAGGCCGAGAACGCTCACACCGACGCGGTCCTCGCGCCGCTCAGCGAACTGCGGGAGGAGTTGTTTTCGGAGTTCAAGACCCGGATCAAGGAGACCGATCTCAGCGTGCCGGTCGAGAAGGACG
>CAZYLX010000640.1:0-2700 GCA_964648595.1 uncultured Acidimicrobiaceae bacterium | reverse complement strand
AGTTCCATCGAGGGTTTGCTTGGCGACCACGGGCGTTGCGTCGGTCGACGCTCCGTCGACGACCACGATCTCGATCATGTCGAGCGGGACGGTCTGTTGCAGAACCGAGCTCAACGCAGCCGAGAGGTCGGCTTCTTCGTTTCGTGCCGGAACGACCACCGTTACGAGCGTCACCAGGGCCTATCGGCCGGTTGATGGGGATTGTGATGCTCCACGTCTCGCCGAGAGCATCGTTGGAGATGTCGTTCTCGCCGCAGGCGTCTTGTCTGCTCATCAATTGCCGCTCATCTGCCGATGGGAACCGTATGGAACGGACGATCGTCCTCGAAGTCAACGAGGTGCCGAAGCGGCTGATCGATTGGTGGGTCGAGCGGGAGCCGAGCTCGGCGACCGCGGCGCTCCTTCAATCGGGGACATTCACCGAGACCGTCCTCGACGAAGAGCTCCCACGAGACCTGTATCCATCGCAGAGCTGGGCATCGCTGGGAATGGGCGTGCCGTACGACAAACATGGCGTGTTCTGGTACGGCGACCCGAAGCCTTCCCAGTTCCCCTTCTACTGGCAGGCTGCGGCAGCGGCCGGACGCACCGTGGGCCTTGTTGGTGTGCTCCACAGCTCGCCCCGCAACGCTCAGGCCGCGGGGCCGAACTATCGATTCGTCGTCCCCGATCTCTTCGGGGACGATGCAACGACCGAACCTGCCGAACTGCAGCCGATCCAACAATTGAATCTGAAGCTCAGTCGACAGTCGGCCAGGGTCGCACGGGTCCGGCTGGGCGCCTCGGACGCTTCCGGGGTTCTGTCGATGGCCAGGCACGGTGTTCGGCCGTCGACATGGCGCGAACTGACGATGATGGCAGCGCAGGTCGGACGCGGGGCCTGGAACAAGGAACGCCTGCGAGTCGGGCAATCGCTTCTGATGGCCGATGTCTTTGCGCGACACGTCGAGCGTCACGATCCGGATCTGGCCATCGTGTTCTCGAACCACGTCGCGGCGTTCATGCACCGCTACTGGGCTGCGACGTTCCCCGAAGACTGGCCCGATGGCTCGGGATACTCCGACGAGTGGCTCGAAGCCCACGCCGGGGAGCTGCCGTTCGCCATGCACGCACTCGACCGAATCGTTGCCCAACTCACCGCTCTCGCCACTCGAACGAAGCGGACACTCCTGATCGTGTCGTCCATGGGGCAGGAGGCCGATACGGCCGTCGACTCGGGCTCAGGGTTCCAAGCCGTGATTCGGCGCCCCGACCAGTTCCTTACTGCCGCCGGCCTGGCCTCAGGCCACGAGGTTCGCAGTGCGATGGTTCCCCAGCTGACCGTTGTTGCCGAAAACAGTGATGATGCCAGCCACGTCGAGAGTCGTCTGGATGCTTTCCTTGGTGGTGGGCTCGACGAGCTCATGGTTGCCGTGGAGGGTGACCGGCGGGGGATGACGTTCACATGCAAGCCCGAGTGCCGGTCAGATGCCGTCCTGCTCGGGGGCGAGTGGAGGAATCCAGCACCTCTGGGCATGAGCATCGAAGAGATCACCGACCACCGGTCTGGGCGGCACAGCCAGCGAGGCGTACTCGTTTCCAGCCGACGGGAGCAATGGCCCGCGGAGATCGATGCGTTCGACTTCGCGCCGATGATGCTTGACCGCCTCGACGTACCGGCCCTTGACCATCACCAGGCGGCGGTCACGGCGTGAAGCGGCGGTGGGTGAGGCTCAGCCACGCACTCGGCATTGCCGCAGCTGTGGGTGGAGCGCGTCTGGCCTACACCGAGATCATCGGGCCCGCTCGCTACGAGAGTGGCGGAAATGCGTCCTCGCTGGCCTGGTGGGTTGCCCTCACCTTGCTCCTCATCGCCTCGTCCTATGGACTGGGGCTACCGGAGATGCCCCGTCGGCGGAGCGAAGCACTGTTGCGTGGTTTCGGTTCTGTCCTCGTCAGCCTGGGCGCTGTTTCGCTGGTGCAGCTGGTCGGGGCCGAGACGCTGATCCCTCGATCGTCGATGTTCTTGCTCGCGGCGATTGTGCCAGTGTGGTCGGTGCTCACCTGGAACCTTGCCGGCGACCTGCACGCATGGTCGTCCGGACGTGATCGGGTCATGCTGATCACAGACCGGCCCGACGATGTTGCCGCGCTGGTCGCTGACCTGGACGCCCGGGATGAGGTCGGAGCGACGCTGGTCGATGTGGTGTCGATCGATGACGCTCGGGTCACGAAGAACGGGCGTGAGCCTCTGATCGATCGGGTGGTCGAGTCCGAACCGACGGTGATCGTGATCGATCGTGCTGCACAGAACGACGATTCGATCGTCGCTCAGATCAGCCGGATTCACCGCACCGGCGTACGTGTCCGAACGCTGGCGTTGTTCTACGAGGGCTGGTTGGGCAAGTTGCCGGTGGCCGAGTTGGCGCAGGTTTCAATGCTGTTCGACATCGGTGAGGTTCATCGAGCGAACTACATCCGGTCGAAGCGGGTGTTCGACGTCGCTGTTGGTACCGCGGGGTCCCTCGCGTGTCTCGCCATCATTCCGTTCGTCGCGGCCGGCAACCGATTCGCCAACCGCGGTCCGCTCTTCTTTGTCCAGGAACGCGTCGGCAAGGACAATGAACCGTTTCTGATGTACAAGTTCCGAACCATGGTCGAGGCGGACGGTGACCACTCGACCTGGACCGCTGACGACGACGTGCGAATCACTGGCTTCGG
>CAZYLX010000639.1:0-2704 GCA_964648595.1 uncultured Acidimicrobiaceae bacterium | reverse complement strand
AGCCGACACGAACGGAGTCGGTTGCCGTGCCGTCCTCCAAGGCCTCGCCGTAGCTCCGAAGCGCCGTCAAGGGTGTCCTCAAGTCGTGGGAGACCGAGAGAAGGAACTGCTGCTCGGCGGCCCGTCCTCGTTCGAGTTCGGTGGCCATGGTGTTGACACCTGAGCCGAGATCGGCGATCTCGTCGTTCCCGTGAACTGGCACTCGTACGCCGAGATCACCAGACGCAATGGCTGCGGTGGCCGCAGTCGCTCGGCGAATCGGCCGCACGAACCGACGAGCAAGCACAGCCGCCCCGATGGTGGCCCCGATCAAGACGATTCCCGCACTCAGAACGAACCACAGTCGAGCCTCATTGCCGATCGTTGCCACTCTCGTTCTCACAACGACGACCACGTCAACTCGCTGCAACTGCTCACCGACGTCGACCTGTTGAACGCCCCGAAGGTCGCCGCCGACACGGGTCAAGAGCTGGTCGCCGGCACGCACCGCGGCGGCTTCGTCGTCGGATAGCGGCGGGCCCAAGTCGCTCGGTGTTCGCCCGCGACGAGGCGGTCGAAGGGTTCCCTCTGGTCCGAGGACCCCCACCTCGATCGCCGAGTTGTCGAATGCATCGCCCAGACGACCGATGATCGGGCCGACATTGGTCGAGGTATCTGCTTGCCCAACGAGCTCCACAACTGCGTCGAGCTGGAGCTCAACTCGTTGGCGAGCGTCACGCCCGGCGCCGATGCTGGCGAATCCGAGCACGCCGGCACCGACCAGCAGGATTGCTGCCAGTGCCGTACCGACCAAGGCAACGGTGATCCGTCTTTGCATCAGCCGAGCCGATAGCCGGCGCCGCGTACGGTCGCCAATGGGAGGTCGTCACCGAGCTTGCGCCGAAGCTGACGGACGTGAACATCGACGGTTCGGATGTCGCCGTACCAGTCCTCGCCCCAGGCTCCATCGAGCAGCTGTTGTCTGCTCAGCACCACGCCGTTGTTCTCGCACAGGTAGGCCAAGAGGCGGAACTCCTGCGTGGCAAGCGAGACGGGTTGGTCGTCGACGCTGGCTTCGTGACGTTCCAGATCGACGGTGATGGTTCCGTACTGCACCATCGTTGTTGGCTCGTCGACTCGGCCGCGCCGCAAGATGGCCTTCACCCTCGCGACGATCTCACGTGGCGAGAACGGCTTTGTCACGTAGTCGTCGGCCCCGAGCTCGAGCCCGAGGATTCGGTCGATCTCGTCGTCTCGGGCAGTGAGGAACAGCACAGGGACGCCGCTGCTCTTGCGTAGCTCCCGACACACCTCGAGCCCTGTCATGCCTGGCAGCCCGATGTCGAGCACGACCAGATCGGGTTGCCGCGCCCGGATCGTCTCGAGGCCCCGCTCGCCGTCGGCACACCAGTGCACTGTCCACCCCTCACGCTCGAAATAGAGAGTGAGGAGCTCGGCAATGTCCGGCTCGTCCTCGACGACCACGATCCGGTGATTGGCTCGATCTTGGTGGGCGGAATGGCTCATGTCGGACCGACCGTAGTGGCTCCGTGTGAGGGGAATGTGATGCCTCGCTGGGCGTCCACTAGGTTCCCGCCATGTCGAAGATCAGCATCATTGCCACCCTGACCGCCGCCGAAGGCAAGGCCGACGAACTCATCGCCGGGCTCGAGGCCGTCGTCCAGGCCGCCGACGAAGAGCCGGGACTCGAGATCTACAGCCTCCACAAGGATCCAGAGGACCAGAACACGTTGTACTTCTTCGAGTTGTACACCAACGACGAAGCCTTCGCCACCCACGGCAAGGGCGAGAAGATGCGGGCAGCTATGGGTGCACTGGCCGGCCTCCTGGCCGGTCGACCGGACGTCAAGATTCTCTCGCCGGTTGCCGCCAAGGGCCTCGATCTCTGATCCTCGGTCGGCCACTGGCCAGTAGCCTGCGCCGGTGGCCACGTACCTCGACAACATTCTTGCCGCCCACCGGGCTCGGGCAGCCGCTGACGGTCGTTCACTCGATCGGCTCATCGACACGGCGAAGGCGATGGATCGATGTCGTGGCTTCACTTCGGCGATCCGCAACGTTGACGGCCTGGCCGTGATCAGCGAGATCAAGCGTCGATCACCTTCGAAGGGCGATCTGAATGTCGATCTCGACCCTGCAACGTGGGCGTCCTCGTATGAGGCCGGCGGGGCGACGTGCCTTTCGGTCCTGACCGACGGCCCGCACTTCGGTGGCTCCGCACAAGATCTCGCGGCAGCTCGAGCAGCGGTCGAGCTTCCGGTGATTCGTAAGGACTTCACTGTCGCCGCGATTGATGTTCTCGACGCGCGGTTGATGGGTGCCGATTGTGTGTTGCTGATCGCCGCCGCGCTCGACGACGCTGAACTGGCCGACTTCCATGGATTGGCCACCGAGATCGGGCTCGATGCTCTGGTCGAGACCCATGATGAAGCTGAGGTCGAACGTGCGTTGGAGGTCGGCGCCACCTTGATCGGTGTGAACCAGCGTGACCTCGTGACATTCGAGGTCGATACGGATCGAGCGGTCCGGGTCGGCGCCTCGCTGCCAGGCACCGTGGTCCGTGTGGCCGAATCCGGCGTCGAAGGGCCGGCAGACGCAGCGGTGCTTCGAGCCGCGGGATATGACGCCGTTCTGGTGGGGGAGGCCCTGGTTCGCTCAGGAGACCCGGCCGCCGCCGTTGCTGCGCTGCGAGCGGCCTGACGTT
>CAZYLX010000638.1:0-2718 GCA_964648595.1 uncultured Acidimicrobiaceae bacterium | reverse complement strand
GTCGCCGTTCCAACGCTCGGGCTCGTTGCGATGAGAGAACGTTCGCGACACCGAGCCCGCCGCACGGAGTCTAGCCGAATGCTAGCGACCGCTCGGTTCCTCGACGAGGTGACAGCCTCGGTTCGTGCCGGCGCGTCGTTGGCGACGTCGACCCTCGTTGCTGGTCGAGAAGCCGGCGGCACCGATACAGGTTGGCCGCGGGTTCATGCTCTGGTCGGCGCTGGACGCTCGCTCCGCACTGCGATTGACGAAGTCTTCGGACCAGATCACTCTGCAACCGCAGACGAGCGCCTCGTGGCGAGCACCATCGTTGCGCTCGACTCGACCGGTGCACCGGCTCTTGCTGCACTGGAACGTGTCGGCGACGCGTTGCGTGAACGGGCAGCGTCGCATGAGGATGCGCGAACGCAGGCCCAGCAGGCGTTCAGCTCCGCGGCCGTCCTTTCTGCACTGCCTGCTGTATTCGGCCTGGCCGCTGCGCTTGCCGAGCCTGAGGTCGCCGAGTTCTACACTCGACGTTGGGTCGGGGCCTTCTGTGTCATGGCGGCAACCGTCTTCACGTTGGCTGGTTGGGAGTGGCTCCAGCGATTGCTCGAGGACAGCTGATGATCAAGATCGGCCTCGTTCTCGTGCTCGCTGCCCCTTGGTTGTTGTGGCCGCGTTGGCGGCAACGTCGTGCGGAGCGTGCACGCCAAGAGTCCATCGACACGGCACGGGCCGACGTCGCCGATCTCTTGATCGTGATGCTCGGCGCGGGATCGAGCCTCACCGAGAGCATGAGGTGGCTCGCCGAACGAGGGCCTGATTCGACCCGGTTCGCGTTCGGAGCGGTGATCGAGCGGGCGAACGCTGGTCGGCCCTTGACGGTTGCCGTTGCTGGCGTGGGAGATGATCTCGGAGCCCAATATCAGCCGATGGTCGCGGCTCTGATCGCCACAATTCGCGACGGCGCGCCGGTCTCGTCGTTGCTGTTGCGTCTGGGGGATGAGGCGCGCGAGGCGCGGAGGCGTCGCAACGAGCGACGGGCCCGCTCGTTGCCGGTGAAGATGCTCTTTCCTCTGGTGTGTTGTGCGCTGCCTGCGGTCGTCATCGGGGCCGTTGTGCCGCTGGTGCTGGTGGCATTCGGCCGTCTTTGACCGCTGCTCATCGCACGTTCTCCTTGCAGCATGCGCTGCCGTTCGAACGACAACCTCAGAAAGGAGCATCACATGGTGATGTTCATTGCACTTGTTTCGGCTGCGGCCCAGGATCGTTCCTCAGAACGCGGTCAGGCGACCGCAGAGTATGCACTGGTCATTCTCGGTGCGGCGACGATTGCCGGTCTCGTGCTGGCGTGGGCGGCGAGCACTGGCCGAGTATCGAAGCTGCTCAACACAGTGCTCGATGCTGTCATCGGGCAGGTCGGCTGATGGCGGCGGGGGAGCGTCGACGTGCTGGCGAACGTGGTCAGGCAACCGTGGAGCTCGCGTTGGTGCTCCCCCTCGCTGTGCTCTTCGCGCTGATCGTGGTGCAGCTCGGAATGATCACCAAGGATCTTGTGCTCGTGAATCACGCAGCAAGAGAAGGGGCCAGGGCTGCGGCTGTCGACCCATCGGCTGCAGTGGCTCGGGCCGCTGCAGCGTCGTCATCGTCGCTCGACAGCGAGCGCTTGTCGGTATCGCTTTCGGGAGGCACCGGTCGTGGCGATCGTGCAACAGCAACCGTGGTCTATCGGTCGCCGACGTCCGTGCCGTTGGTTGGGGTGCTCCTACCGGACATCTCGCTTCGGGCCAGCGTGACGATGCGTGTTGAGTGACCGTGCGCCAAGAGATACTTGGGTAATGATCGCGAAGCCAAAGCCGCAAGCTGAGGTCGACGTCGAAGAGCCGCTGGTCCGACGCCTGCTGAGGGAGCAGTGCCCCGAGCTCGCCGATCGTCGGATCCGGCTGTTGGCGTCGGGGTGGGACAACGTCATCTTCCGTCTCGGCGACGATCTTCTCGTTCGACTCCCGCGTCGTCAGCTCGCGGCCGATCTCATTCGCAACGAACAGCGGTGGTTGCCACAGCTTGCTGAGCGCTTGCCGATTCCCGTCCCTGTTCCGACATTCATCGGCAAACCGTCTGACGCTTTTCGGTGGGGCTGGAGCGTTGTCGAGTTCATTCCCGGCGTCGACGCACTTGATCAGTCTCCCGGACCAGAACAGACGGTCGGGCTGTTGGCTTCGTTCGTCCGGGCGATGCACGAGACTGCTCCACCGGATGCACCGATCAATCCCTATCGAGGGGTGCCCCTTGCCGATCGTGACGATCGGACGCGTTCGGGACTCGACGCGTTCGCGTCGGCGTTCTCCACGGGGCCGGACGCCGACGTCCTCGGTGAGGTCTGGAATCGAGCTCTCGATGCCCCGACCTACGAAGGCCGTCCGGTTTGGCTGCACGGCGATCTTCATCCTGGCAACGTCGTTGTTCGTGATGGAACCATCGTCAGCGTGATCGACTTTGGCGATCTGACGTCCGGCGACCCGGCCACGGATCTCGGGTGCGCATGGATGTTCTTCGAGCACGCGCCGCGTCAGCGATTCCGATCGTTGGTTGGCGCTGACAAGGCCACCTGGGATCGAGCCCGGGGCTGGGCGCTGAGCGTGTCGCTCAGCATCTCCCTGAACTCGTCTGACAACCCTCGCTACGAAGCGCTCGCCCTTCGCACGCTTCGCCGCACGATCGGAGATCGGCGAGCGA
>CAZYLX010000637.1:0-2722 GCA_964648595.1 uncultured Acidimicrobiaceae bacterium | reverse complement strand
CGCGTTGGCGTCGACATATCGTCCACCGAATCCGGTGGCAGCAACGCTCTGAGCAAGCTCGAGAGCACTGCCCGGGGGGCACACCGAAACGATTGTGTCGACGCTCGACGTCAGGGTCGCCAGACTCCCAACATCAACAAGACCCGCAGCTTCTGCGCGTGCTTTCGTCTCGGCAGAACGGTCATCGCCGGCCCACAGCACCTCTCGAGACGTATCGGCAACGCCGAGCGCTCGTCCGATGGCAGAACCCATCGCACCTGGGTGGAGAAGACCAATCGGCTCGGACTCATTCTGCATTGTCGGATCGTAGGTGGTACATCAACGGGGTGACCGAATCACTCTTTTCCGCTCTGCTCGAGGTTGGCGCCTCCGACGACCCGTTCCTGACTGTTCCCGGCAGCGCGTCGCTGACCTACGGCGAGGTGGCGGGTCGCTCAGCCCAGCTGGCCGGTGCCCTCGCCGGCGCTGGGATCGAACGCGGTGCCCGAGTCGTTGTCCAGATCGACAAGTCGCCAGACGCCATTGCCCTCTACCTCGCCTGCCTGCGCTCCGGCATCATCTTCATCCCGATCAACACCGCATACACCGACGCCGAGGTCCAATATTTCGTCGACGACGCCGGCGCATCCCTGCTGGTGTGCACGCCCGATCGGTCGGCCACATTGACCGGAACGGCACGACAAGTCGAGAGTCTCGGATCCGAGGGAAACGGGACGCTCTCCGAACTCGCTGCAACCAGCTCCCCATTCGACAGCGTGGTCGATGTTGCTGCGAGCGATGTCGCCTGCATTCTCTACACCTCCGGAACGACAGGCCGCTCAAAGGGAGCGATGCTCACCCACGGTTCGCTCCTGGTCAACGGGCAGGCACTCCATCAGCTGTGGGGATTCGAGCCAGGCGACGTCTTGCTCCACATCTTGCCGGTGTTCCACGTACATGGCCTGTTCGTCGC
Organism: uncultured Acidimicrobiaceae bacterium; assembly: GCA_964648595.1. GTDB lineage: Bacteria > Actinomycetota > Acidimicrobiia > Acidimicrobiales > SZUA-35 > SZUA-35. The sequence continues at coordinate 1,770 of CAZYLX010000637.1, read as the reverse complement.
CATGCACTGCGCAATGCTCAACGGCTCCGAAGTCCTCTTCTGCCCTGGCTTCGACACGGCAACAGTCCGGGCGTTGCTGCCGACGGCCACCGTGATGATGGGGGTGCCCACGCACTACGTTCGCCTGCTAGCCGACTCCGACTTCGCAGCATCTGACTGCGCAGGCATTCGCCTGTTCACCTCCGGGTCGGCGCCGATGACCGAGCTCGTCCACGACGAGTTCACCGAACGCAGCGGCCACCGAATCGCCGAGCGCTACGGCATGACCGAGTCCGGCATCATCACCACCAACCCGATCGACGGCGAGAGAATCGCGGGGACCGTTGGCTACCCACTTCCAGAGTTGGCGCTCCGCGTGATTGATGGCAGCGTCCAGATCAAGGGCCCTCACCTCTTCGCCGGCTATTGGCAGATGCCGGAGAAGACGGCCGAGTCATACACCCACGACGGCTGGTTCATCACCGGCGACGTCGGCGAGCTGGCCGACGACGGCCGCCTCACCCTCGCCGGACGAGCCGGCGACATGATCATCTCCGGTGGCTACAACGTGTATCCGAAGGAGATCGAGCTCGTGATCGACGAGACTCCGGGGGTCGACGAGTCTGCCGTCATCGGCCTTCCTCATCCCGATTTCGGGGAGGGTGTGGTCGCCGTGATCGCTTTCGAGCCAGACGCCGATCGGTCGGCAGTCGAAGCTGAGGTCGAGGCTCGGTGTGGGGACGAGCTGGCTCGCTTCAAGCATCCAAAGCACTTGATCGCTGTGGACACCCTCCCCCGCAACGCGATGGGCAAGGTCCAGAAAGCTGCGCTCCGCCAGGAACACGCCGACCTGTTCAACCCCTGAACAGCTCCCCAAACGCGCAACTGTCCGGGATAACTCTCAGAAGCGAGCGCTATCCCGGACAGAACGTGGAGAGGTTGGTCGTTAGTTGCGGCCGACGTCGGTGTGATCTTCGTCGCCGCCAAACGTTGGCGACTGAATCGACCGTCTGGCCTTCGTGGCGATCTGGTCTGGAGTGTTGTCCTTCGGCTGGTACCGAGCGATTTCGGCCCGACCGACCACCATGTGATGCACCTCGTCTGGACCATCGGCCAGACGCAGCGTGCGCTGCTGCGTGTACATGTCGGCCAGCGGGGTCCACTGCGAGACACCAGTGGCGCCGTGCATCTGGATCGCCTGGTCGATGATGTCGCAAACTTTTTCGGGAACGAGGGCCTTGACGGCCGACACCCACACACGAGCCTCAGCGTTGCCCATGAGATCCATGGCCTTCGCTGCCTTGAGGACCATCATCCGCATCGACTCGATCTCGATACGGGCCCGCGAGATGATCTCGGTGTTGCCGCCCAGCGACACGAGCGGCTTGCCGAATGCTTCGCGGACCAGACCACGCTCGACCATGAGCTGCAGGGCCTTCTCGGCTGCACCGATCGAACGCATGCAGTGATGAATGCGGCCAGGGCCGAGACGGAGCTGGGAGATCTCGAAGCCACGGCCCTCGCCGAGCAGCATGTTGCTCTTTGGAACGCGGACATCGGTGAAGCGGATGTGCATGTGGCCGTGCGGAGCGTCGGTCTTGCCGAACACATGCATCGGGCCGAGGATGTCGACGCCGGGGGTGTCGATCGGGACGAGGATCTGAGACTGCTGGAGGTGCGGGGCCGCATCAGGGTTGGTCCGACACATCGTAATCATGATCTTGCAGCGAGGGTCACCGGCACCGGAGATGTAGTACTTCTCGCCGTTGAGTACGTACTCGTCGCCATCGA
>CAZYLX010000636.1:0-2727 GCA_964648595.1 uncultured Acidimicrobiaceae bacterium | reverse complement strand
CTGTTCATCGATGCGATTCGAACCTCGTAACCCCCTCATCGCGCCGTGTAGCCCGACCGCGGGGCTCGGACACGTTGGGGTGTTGAACTGCATCTGCGTGGGTCGGGTCGTCGCGCTTCGCCGCGCGTCTACTCGGTCACGTCGAGATTCTTCAAGCTCGCGGAGCCCCGGCGTCGTATGACTGTGAACAGGAACAGCCCAAGCGCCAGGAACGTGGTGCTGGAGGAGGCGGGAGAGGGACGGGAAGCTGAACAGCCTGAGTCGGCCTGGATGACCTCCACCGCTTCGGACCGCGGGCTCTCGTTTCCCGCCTGGTCGAGAACCGAGATGGCCACCCAGGGCAGGCCAGGGTCGGGAATGAGCGAGTAGAGCACCAGTGCTACTCGTGCCGGGCTTTCCATCGCTTCTGCTCGGGTCGAGCCTGCGTACACGGCATACACCAACCGGTTACTGGGCGTCTGGTCGTCGGTGCGCGACGCGGCTGCGTCGACCCTGAGCGAACCGAAGCAGCCACCAATGGAGCCACCTGTCGAGACGCTGAGGAGCTCGATGGCTGTTGGAGCTTCAGTGTCGATCGCGTCGGTCGTGACCACCGTTTGGGTGATCGATTCGAGCGGCGTGCCCGGTGGCAGCGGGGTCTCAGGACGCCAGAGCCCGTCGACCGAGTGCTCTACGACTGGGACATTCGTGGGAGGCCAGGCGCTGATGTCCAACAGTTCTGGGTTGTGCACAACGGCCACGTTGCGCGGGGCCTCGACGTCCTGTTCATCAGGAAACGAACCCAAGAAACCCCAGCGCACGTCCATTACTGGGGCGCAGCTTTTCGCGGCGACCCATGCTGGAAAGGTGACCGCAGCACCCAGGAACGCCACGAGAAGAAGATAGCGAAAGCAAGTCATGCGATGAATGCTACACGGCCCCCCGGCCGATTCCTAGTGTGCTCAAACTCATCGACTGACGACATCCCGGGGCGCGACATTGCCGACCGCCGGTGACAGAATACCGGCATGAGCACCGACTACCTCTATCGCATCCTGAAGGCGCGCGTCTACGACGTCGCGATCGAGACGCCGCTCGAGCCGGCTCCGCGCCTGTCCGCGCGCTTCCACAACGAGGTGCTATTCAAGCGCGAGGATCTGCAGCCGGTCTTCTCGTTCAAACTCCGCGGCGCCTACAACAAGCTCGTACAGGTTCCACCGGACGATCTGGCACGCGGCGTGATCTGCGCATCGGCGGGCAACCACGCCCAGGGTGTCGCGCTGGCCGCACGGGAACTCGGCGTGAGCTCGGTCGTCGTCATGCCCGAATCGACACCGACGATCAAGATCAAGGCGGTCGAGGCGCTGGGCGGCAAGGTCATACTCGACGGCGCGACCTATGACGATGCCTACGAACGCGCGCTCGAACTCTCGAAAAACGACGATCTCGTGTTCATCCATCCTTTCGACGACCCGGAAGTCATCGCGGGCCAGGGCACGATCGGCATGGAAATCCATCGCCAGCGCAAGGGCGACGTCGACGCAATCTTCGTGCCGGTCGGCGGCGGCGGCCTGATCGCCGGCATCGCGCTGTATATCAAGACGCTGAGTCCGGAAACGAAGGTCATCGGCGTCGAACCTGAAGACTCGGCGAGCATGACGGCCGCGCTCGAAGCCGGCGAACCGGTCACGCTCAGCGATGTCGGAACCTTTGCGGACGGCGTCGCGGTGCGCCGGGTCGGCGACGAGACGTTCCGGATCTGCCAGCAGTACGTGGATGACATGGTGATCGTCAGCAACGATGAGATATGCGCGGCGGTGCAGGACATCTTCGAGGACACGCGCGCGATCGTCGAGCCGGCCGGCGCTCTGGCGGTTGCCGGCATGAAGCGCTACGTCGAATCTACCGGCGTGCGCGACCAGACGCTGGTCGCCCTGAATTGTGGCGCCAATATCAATTTCGATCGCCTGCGGCACATCGCCGAACGCGCGGCGCTGGGCGAGAACCGCGAGGCGTTGCTCGCGGTCGAGATCCCGGAACGGCCGGGCAGCTTCGTCGCATTCTGCGAGGCAATCGGGCGACGCAACCTGACCGAATTCAACTATCGCTATCACGACCAGAAGACCGCCCGAATCTTCGTGGGCATCGAGCTGACGCGCGGTCGCGACGAACTCGGCGAGATCCTCGAGAAACTGCAAAAGCAGGGCTATCCGGTCATCGACCTGACCGAGAACGAGATGGCCAAGCTGCATATCCGGCACATGGTCGGCGGTTCGGCCGGCGACATCGAAAACGAGCGCCTGTATCGATTTGAATTTCCGGAACGCCGCGGGGCGTTACTGGCGTTCCTGAAAGCGATCGGGCAGCGCTGGAACATCAGCCTGTTCCATTATCGCAATCACGGCTCGGACTACGGCCGGGTACTCGCCGGGGTGCAGGTCCCGACGGCCGAGCGGAGCGAATTCGACCAGCACCTGACCGATCTCGGCTACCCGTTCCAGGACGAGAGCGAGAATCCCGCCTACCAGATGTTCCTCGCAGAGTAGCTGCGGCGATATTCGCGAACCCGCTCCTCCAAACACAATCGCGCTCCAGGCATCTGTTGCACCTTCCGCTAAGGGTCCGACTTCTAATACAAACCCAATGGGCGTTGCATTGACCCCCTGAGCGCAACCGCACCCTCTCCGCGAACCCTATCATTTTGGCTGCTTACAGCCCATGCCGCGCGAACCCCGCCGTCTTGTGGCA
>CAZYLX010000635.1:0-2739 GCA_964648595.1 uncultured Acidimicrobiaceae bacterium | reverse complement strand
CGCATGTTCGTTGCGTCGCCGCCTCGGTATCCGGTGTCCTTGTCGAATCTGTTGAACCAGACGTTGAGGATCCAGAGCGCCGATCCGATCTGGGCGATCTTTCCGATGATGGTCATAAGAATCCGTTCGTTCAGGTCACAGCGGACCTGTGATCACACGGTCGCTCCCGGTTCTCCCGGGATCCACCAGTGTACGGACTTGCCTAGAGGCCCCCGGCATCGAGTGCTGCCAACACTTCGACGGCACGCTCGCGGACAGCGGGGAGGTCGCTCAGGCGTTTCATCCCGCCGATTTGTCTGGCCATGCGGTGGTTGTTCGTGAAAACGCTCTCGTTGCGGGCGAGGAAATCCCAATACAGGGTGGTGAACGGACACGCGTCGGCACCGACCCGCTTTTTGGGGTCGTAGCGGCAACCTTTGCATGAGTCGCTCATCTTGTTGATGTACGCCCCACCAGAGGCGTACGGCTTGGTCGCCATCCGCCCTCCGTCGGCGTGGAGTGCCATGCCGATGACATTTGGCACCATGACCCACTCGGCGCCGTCGACGAAACTCGCCCACATCCAGTCCGTCATGGCCTGCGGATCGACCCCGGCGGTGAGGGCGAGGTTGCCGAGCACCATCAACCTCTCGATGTGGTGCGCATAGCCGTGGCGCTCGACATGGCTGATCGCGTTGGCGACACAGGCCATCGAGGTGGATGATTTACCGGTGAACGCGGGAGGAACCGGCCGATCCGCGTCGAGTCCGTTGGCCCCTCGATAGGAGGGCATCCAGAGCCAGTAGAGCCCCCACACGTATTCCCGCCAGCCGATGACTTGACGCAGGAACCCCTCGACGGAGTTGAGTGGAGCCGTACCCGCCCGGTGCGCGGAGATGGCTGCATCGACGATTTCGGTCGGGTGGACTAACCCGAGGTTCATCGACGATGCAAGAACTGAGTGAGCCATCTTCCATTCGCCGCCGAGCATTGCGTCCTCATGGGCACCGAACTGCTGCAATCCGGTCGTGATGAACTCCTGAAGTCGGATGAGGGCCTGTTGGCGGCTGATGGGCCACGTGCCGTCGGGCGGCGCACCCCAGACATTGGCTCCGAGGTCGGCGATGACGGCCTGGTCGATGTCGTCGAGTTCGAACCGGGTGATGGACGGCCAGGCTCTGCCGTCCTTGGGCGGGGGTTCCCGGTTGTCGTGGTCGAAGTTCCAGCGACCGCCAGTTGGTTGATCATCGGGCTCGATCAGAACATTGAGCCTGGCGCGCTGCCAGCGATAGAAGTCCTCCATCTTGAAGGCCTTTCTCTCCCCGACCCAGCGAGCGAATTCCTCGTAGTGGCATAGAAACTGAAGGTTCGGGACGAGCTCGACGCCAGCGTCGTTCAGCATGGCTCGTCCATCCCAACTCATGGGCTCCATGGCGATGACCTTGCCCACGTCGTGATGAGCGAGGTGGGCCCGTAGCCCTGTAGCGAGGGTTGGGGCCCGACGATGGTCGACCTCGAAACCCTCGGCTCGCAGCTCCGCTGCGAAGTGCGCCATTGCCGACAGCACGAGATGGAGCCGCTGGCGATGCCATCGCTTTGAACTGATCTTGGCCTCACTCGTCACCAACAGAACTCGGCACTCGCCTGGCTTGCGATCGGCGAGCGCACCGACGTTTCGGTTGAGTTGGTCGCCGAGGATCCAGATGGTGTCGAGTTGCGTCACTACTTGACAGGCCCGGGCGCGGGTAGTGGTTGGCGGAATAGTCCGTCCGGGATCGGAGCGCCGCAGCGCACTAAGGCGAGTTGCCACGACGGTGAAGCGCCCAGCGCCCAGCGAAGTGCGCTCGTCGCGTTCTTCCCGATTCCGCTTGCCCGCTTCCCTGGCTCGACCTCCAGTTGTATGCGGATGTCGGAGGGAATCGTGGTCAGGGCGGCGTCGAAGAGCAGTCGGTAGCCGACCTTGACCGGTGGGCTCAGCGGGGGATTTTGAAGAAACGAGATGGCGCTTGCCTGTGCCTTTGTGCCGACACGATCGGGGTGGTTGGTGATCCAGTCAGCGAGTTCGACTGCAGTTTCGGGAAGCGGATCGGCGCCGAAGAGCGAGCCGATCCGAGTTTGCTCGGCGACAAAACGGTCGGCGTCAGCAACGCTGAGCCGTTCGGGTCCGAACGCTTGATAGGCGGCAAGGAATGAGTCGGTCAACACGTTGTGGACCCATGCCGCCATCTCGGGTCGACTGGCGCTGTACGGAAGGTTCCGTTCCGAAGTGCCTGTGACGGGGCGGTGGGCTCGACGCACGACTTCGATGGCGGCCTCGACTTCAGGCATCGCGCCATAGGTCGTCTCGGTGACATACACCGATGTGCGCGACAACCGCCCAAGAGGGTCGGAGCGATAGGTCGAGTGGTCCTCAACCCCCGCAACGACCTCTGCGTGAGTGGATTGCACGACGAGTGCCCGGATCCCGCCGGTGAACACCGATGCATCTCCGAGCACTCGCCACGACACTGATTCAGGTCCGAGCAGTCCAGGATCTCCCGCGAAGTCCAGAGTGTTCGCCAGCGGTGTGGGACCGTGTGAGAACAGTCCGGTCATCGCTGACACAACAGGGTCCCGGAGGTTGCGGCTCAACTTGCTCAGGTTTGACATGGTGGTCCCTCATGGAAGACGAGCGCTGCTCGGGAGTAGAGCACGATCACGTCGCTTCGCATCGTTGTTGGAGGCCGCGGAGCTGACGGCGGACCATGACACCGTCGCCGA
>CAZYLX010000634.1:0-2739 GCA_964648595.1 uncultured Acidimicrobiaceae bacterium | reverse complement strand
GTTCGGATTTGGACTCATTCGCCTGTGTGAGGGTGAGGTTGGGGTTCCCCGATCACGAGTTGACCGAGAAGCACATCGGCCTCGGTCTGGAAGCTGCGGTCGCCGGTCGGGGTCGCCGCGATGATCACAAGCGGCGGATACGGGCCGCCATCGACGACCCAGATCCGTTGGTGGATTCCCGGTTCGAACGGCCACCAACTCGGGCCATGTTCTCCTGCGAACACGTTGAGCAAGAAGGCGGCGCAGTACCCTTGCGGACCGCACTCGAAATCGTCGCTGAGGTCAGCTTCGAAGTAGACCGCGTCTCTGCCGGCGATCTCCACCCGGGTCGGTGCCTGCGAGACGATCCCGTCGACGAGGAGACCGAGCCACTCCTCGAAGCCATCGAGGCCTTCCATGTCCTCCACCGGCCACAGTTGCTGCGGACCGATGCCGGCAGGATTCGTTGGGTCACCGAACGACGTCGGGCGGAAGAAGGACACGTCACGATCACCCTGGCCATACGACTCGGGATGGGTGAAGACGGTGTGGCCCAGTATGTTTGGCTGGACAAACCAGTCGCCCTCGAAGGTGACCGTGAGTGGAGTGCCAAGGGCCGCCAACTCGTACGTTCCGGGCTCGACCGGTGAGAACTCCTGAGGGAAGTCGATCCCAGCGAAGATCTCACTGTCGCCCGGACCCTCGATCTCGTTCCCCTCCCCGTCGAGAACAAGGACTGGTCCTTCAGGTTGTGTCGGGACGGAGACCCGCTCCGCAGAAATCTCTGCGACGAAGCGATCGAGCGTCGCGATGACCTCTGCCGACGTGGCGTCTCCGCTTGTTGAATAGTCGTAGCCGCCGTCAACCAGCCCGAGCGCTGCCACCTCGCCGCTCGGACCGCCGGCCAGCATGTGCTCTACGATCACGTAGGCCGCCACATCCTGGCGCTTGATCATCGACGTCAGCACGTGGTCACGTGACTCGGCGGGGGCATCGAACCACTGATCGACGTCGACGCCGATCCCCCACACCTGACGACCCGTTTCATCGGAGTGTTCAGCGGCGGCAGTGAAGATGCCGCGTCCGGACAGGCCGGCAGCGTGAAACACGACGTCGGCGTTGCGATCGTAGAGAGCTGTCGCCCGAGCCTCGCCGCCGACGATGTCGCCAAACCCGTTTCGGTCCCCGAACTGGGCCACAAACGTCGAAAGCACCTCGATTTCCGGATCGATGGCATGTACGCCAGCCTCGAATCCGGCCCGGAATTCTTCGATGATCGGGATCTGTAAACCCCCGACGAAGCCGACAACTCCTGTCTCTGTCGTCGAGGCGGCTGCGATGCCGGCCAGGAACGCCCCTTCCTCATTCCGGAAGCCAACGGAGGTCACGTTCGGCAAATCCGCAACACCGCCGGTTGCTGGATCGACGATTCCGAACCGGATGTCGGGATGGTCGAAGAAGATCTCGGGAAAGAACATCGCGCTCGAGCCGGCGATCACGATTTCGGGCTCCGATGCAGCCAACTCGCGGAACTCCGCCGCTGGGTCGATCACCCACCGAACGTCGTCGAGGACCATCTGAAGGTCGTCGTCGGCTCGCTCGACACCGGAGGCGATGCTGGCCTCGACGGCGTCGAGTGTCCTGCCTCCGAAGAAGGTCACGGTTGGCCCGGGATCTGCCGCGAACACTCCGAGAAGGAACGCTGACGCGACGCCAAAGGATGCCATCAGGGCAGCAACGAGGCCCCACAGCCGCCGCCGGGCACGTGTCTCTCGCATGATTCGCTCGGATAGCTCCGTCTCCTAGGCGGCAGCACGCTGAAATCCCGCATCGAGATACTCCCTTTCCGCCTCGTTCAGGACGATGCCGGACGTCGCCCCTCGATCTTCGTACTGGTCGAGCCGGGTGGCGGGGAGCAAGTAGTCGGGGTCGCGCTCCGCGATCTCCCACTCGCGCAGCGCCGTGACGAGTGATGCGTGGCGGCGCAGGTCGGCGCGCCCGTCGTCGATCCAGTCCTGGAGCGTCGGCCACGCCGTGAGCAGCGCTTCGTGGGCCACTTCGACGGTGGGTGCTCCGGTGAGGTGGTCGGAGTCGAACGAGAGCAGGCGGTACTCGCCGAAGCGGGCGATGACGTCGTGCATCACGACGGTGTCGATGCCGACAGAAGCCACCTCGCGCGCACCGACCCGCCGCCGACTCCGCTGATCGGCGTCGGTCACCGACACGAGGCGAAGGAAGAGCTGCTTTGCTGCGGCCTGGTGGGTCTCGTCGAGCTGGTCGTAGAGATCGGTCGCCCGCCGCTGCAAGGCACCGTCGACACCACCCATGGCCCGATAGGTCGCCGTCTGCAGGACATCCCCGGAACGCCGATCGAACAGCTCTGTCAAGGTGTACTGGAAGAGTGGCAGGGCCCCGGTTGGCTACCGACACCGGCAATGAGCTGGCCGAGAAGTGCGGGTTCGAAGGAGACACCGGCTCGACTGGCCGGCTCCAACGCTGCAGACTCGAGCTCTTCGGCCGTCAGCGAGGTGACATTGACGATTCCCTCGCCAAGGCGGGCGCCGAACGCCGGATGGCGTAGCAGGCATCGGCGGCTTCATCGCCGGTACAAACGAGGCAGAAGCAGCCGCCTCGAGCCCTGTCGCTACGAACAACGTGTCAGCGTCCTACACCGCAGCGACGAACCAGTCCCTCGCACAATTCGCAGTGCGGAACAACCTCGTTGGTCTGTCTCCTGCGAGCCTTGGACCAGCACCCGCT
>CAZYLX010000633.1:0-2753 GCA_964648595.1 uncultured Acidimicrobiaceae bacterium | reverse complement strand
CAGAACGAGATCCAGGAGGTGCACCACCGACGTCTTGCCGTTGGTGCCGGTCACGCCGATCACCGTGAGATCACGGGAGGGGTGACCGTGGATGATGGCTGCGGCCGGCCCCATTGCGGCACGAACTGAATCAACGACGATTTGAGGGGCGGCCCTGACCTCGGCGCCTTGGTCCAGCGGTCGCTCGACCAGCAGAGCGACTGCCCCAGACCGGAGTGCGGCTTCGGCGAAGTCATGCCCATCGAAGCCAGCGCCCGGCACACAACAGAACAGGCTCCCAGCAGCGACCGCCCGGGAATCGTGTGTGGCATCGAGGAGCTCCGGCGCGAGCGAGCCGTCCCCTGCGAGGACGGCTCGAACGTCGAACTGGTCGGAAGTGGCGAGGTCGGCCGCCAACCCCTCAGCAGTGATGGTCATTCGTCGGCCTCGACGGCCGCTGACGTCTCTTGCGGCGGTGCTGCCGGGGCCTCGTCGAATCCGGGCCCAGGTGCCGGTGTTCCTCTGACGAGCTCAGCCGACGCGGTCGGTGTCGCTGGCGGGACAGCGAGAATTCGCAGCGCGTATTGGGCGATATCGGCAAAGACCGGTGCCGCAACGGTGCCTGCGGTGCGGCACTCATCGCACATCGGTTCGTCCACCGTGACAACGATGGAAATCTGCGGATCGTCGGCTGGGAGGTACCCGGCGAAACTCATCACGTAGCGACGGTTGCCGTCGCTGCCGTAGGTGAGCGTCCCCGAGCCGGCGTCGAACACCTTCCAGGCCGTGCCGGTCTTCCCGGCCACTCGATACTGAGGAACTGCGGCCTGTTGACCAGTTCCCCGGTCGACAACGCCGACCAGCATCTCGGTCACTGCGTTCGCGGTGCCGGGGCTGACAACCCGACGAGCTTCCTGTGCCTCGAGTTGAGAGGCAACACCATCGGAGTCGACGACCTCGCGGACGAGCCGCGGAGCGACGTAGAGCCCGTCGTTCGCCAGCGTGTTGTAGGCCGCCATGATCTGGACAGTATTCGCTGTGACTCCTTGACCGATGGCAATCGATCCGAAGTCGGCGCCCTGCCAGTCCTCCCAGTCGGCCAGCCGGCCTCGCGCTTCGGCATCCAGTCCGAGACCGGTGAACTGCGCGAATCCGAATCGTTCGTAGTAGTCATGCAGCGTCTCTTCGCCAACCGCCTGGGCCAGCTGGATCGTGCCGACATTCATGGAATCGGCAATCACGTCACTCATGGGATAAGGAGCGGGGACGTGGTTGGCGTGCTCGAGAAACGTGTAGTCGCCGACTTCGATCGAATTCGGAACATCGATTGGCGTGTTCACCGTGTAGCCAAGTTCTTCAACGACCGCCGCAGCGGCCAGGATCTTCAAGACGGAGCCGGGTTCGAAGGTGTCCTGGATGGGGGCGTTGTAGCCAGGCACCAGGCACCGGCCATCGTCCTGGCGGATGACGTTCGCCATGGCCAGAATCTCGCCGGTCGCTGGGTGGCTGACAACGGCCTGAGCGGCGTTCGCTTCGGTTTCGAGGCAGTGCTCGATGAGTGCCTGTTCGGTGATGAACTGGATGCGGTGGTCGATCGTGAGGACGAGGTCGTATCCCTTCTCGGCCGGGTCGAGCTCTGAGAAGCCTCCCGCGATGGACCCGAAGATTCCTCGCTCGGTGGTCTCGCTGCCTGGCGTCCCTTGAAGAAGATCGTTGAATTCGGCCTCGAGTCCGAAGACTCCCTGTTCGTAGTCGTCGACTCGACCAACCACGGTGCGGGCCAATGTGCCGGCCGGGTAGACACGGGCTTCCTCGGACCGCAGGAAGACACCGGCAAGAAGGCGGTCCGATCCCTGATTCCGATCAGCTTGCAGGATGTCGGTGACATGTTCGACGGTTGCGTCGTCCGAGGTCCGGAGAAGGAGTTCGTAGCGGTCGGTCTCGCTCGTCGGCGTCAACCGCAGTGCCAGCTCGTTGGGATCGAAACCAAGCGCTGGAGCCAGGAGCGCAGCAGCAGCGGCCGGATCAGGGAACATCGTGGGATCGGCGACGATCTCACGGCCAGGGGTGGAAGAGGCCAGCACGAAGCCGTTGCGGTCGAGGAAGGAGCCTCGGTATCCGGCGAGCTCTCGGACTCGGAGACGTTGATCCTGACCTAGAGCTCGATAGCTGTCAGGGCGAAGCGTTTGCAGATCAACGAGAACACCGATCAGACCGCCGGCCATGATGATGAATGCGCCGAGGAGGACGAGCAGTCGTCGGCGGACGTCTGGCTCGGGCGTCGTTCGACGAGCGGCGGGGCGTTCCTGAGGACGCGGAGGTCGTCGACGCTCGGACGAGCTTGGCCGCCTCGTCGTCGTTGTCACTGACCGGCCTCGATCTCGCGCACCGCAATCAGATAGTGCGGATCGATGGCTCGCACCATGCCGAGATCGAATGCTCGCTGGACGATCGCATCCGGGGTCGATGCAATCGCCACTTGGCGCTCCAACTTGGCTCGGTCAGCCTCGGCCTGGGCGATCTCGGCCCGCATCGTGTCGATGTCCTTCTGCCCCTCGACGATCTGGCCGTAGAGCAACGCAACGGAGAACAATGCGGTCGCAACGAACGCAGCGGCGAGTGTGAGAAGCGTCCGTCGCCTCGTCCGGCGACGAAGGTCGGCCTTGTCGATCACGCGGAGCTTCGGCGGCTTCGAAGGTTCCTTGGCTCCGGCCGACGCGTCGGTTCCTGTCCGGACAGTCGTCTTCCGATGCGATGCTCTTGCTGGTCGTCGA
>CAZYLX010000632.1:0-2754 GCA_964648595.1 uncultured Acidimicrobiaceae bacterium | reverse complement strand
GAGTTTAGTGAGGACGGCGAGTGGTTCGGTCTGATCTATCTGGCCGAGGAACAGAAGGAGTTCTTCTTCCTGTTCGCCATTCTGTTGCTCTTCACCTGGTTGGCGAAGAATCTGGTTCGCAGCCGGACAGGCCGGGCGTTGCAGGCCATCCGTGACCGTGACGTGGCCGCCGAGGTCATGGGCGTTCCCGAGTTCGAGTACAAGCGGCTCGGTTTCGCTCTCAGCTCGTTCTACGCGGGGATCGCGGGGGCTCTTTTCGCCTCCTTCGTCGGGCGAGTGTCTCCGATCGATTTCGGCCTGCTGCTGTCGGTCGACTTCATTGCCATTTTGTTGATCGGTGGTGCCGGCACAGTCGCCGGGACGCTCCTCGGCACGGCTTTTGTTGAACTGCTCCCGAACATCGTCGAGCGGCTCACCGCTCGTCTGACAGAACAGCTCGCAAACGATGGCTTGATGTCGGCCGTGGCTCACTTCCTGCTGACCGACGGCAGCGAGGGCGACTTCGGTCCGATTTCGACCTCGCCAACCGCGCCGGGTTGGCCGATGAGCGTGTTCCAGTGGAACTTCGTGATCTACGGCGTCTTGATCGTGGTCTTCCTGATTTTCGAGCCCTTGGGGCTCTTCGGGATCTGGTTGAAGATTCGCAACTATTGGAAGGGGTGGCCGTTCAGCTACTAGCTGTTCGACTACACCAATGAGATCGCTTGGTCGGCACCCGCCGACCATCGAAAGGAAAAGGGGAGTAATCCTATGAAACTCAAGCGCTTGCTTGCGCTGGTAATGGCGTTCGGCCTCGTGGCCGCCGCCTGCGGCAGTGATGACGATTCAGCAGACGGTGAAGACACCACAACGACAGAAGCCAGCGATGGCGACACCACAACGACAGAAGCCAGCGATGAAGACACCACAACGACAGAAGCCGGCGGCGATCCTGCCGAGGTCGCGATCGACTCCGGTGTCACCGCGGACTCGATCCGTGTGGGCATCAACGCTGACCTTTCCGGTCCCTTCGCCGGTCTCGTCGCCGAGATCGTGGAGTCCCAGACCGTGTACTGGGAAGTCGTCAACGAGAACGGCGGCATTGGTGGTCGTCAGATCGAACTCGTCATCCTCGATAGTGGCTACGCCACCGACAAGGGGATCGAGAACTACGAAAACCTTGCTCAGGAAGGCGAAGAAGGCGTGGTCATGATCTCGGAGAACACCGGGTCCCCGATCACCGCTGCCATTGCCGAAGACGCCATCGACGACGACATGCTCGTCGTGCCGCTGAGCTGGGCATCACTGTGGCCGGCCAACCCGAACGTGCTCGGCAAGCAGTCGACGTACTGCGCCGAGTCCATGAACGGTATTTCCTACCTCGCCGCACAGGTCGAGGCCGATGGTGACACTCCGGCGCTGGCCATCTTGACCCGCCCGGGTGAGTACGGACTCGACGGCGCCACTGGCGCTGCGCTTGCCGCTGAAGCTCTGGGCATCGAGGTCGTCTACGACGGCACCGACCAGGTTGCAGGCGACGACCGCACCGCGGTCATCTCCCAGCTCGTGGGCTCCGGAGCCAACATGGTCTGGATGACCACGACCGGTGGAGAGACTCTCGACATCTTCGGCAACGCCGTCAGCCAGGGCTTCGAGGCCCGTTGGTCGGGCAACCAGCCGAGCTTCGACTACAAGAGCCACCTGGCGTCGGACTTCGCAGCCGAGTTCGACCAGTACTGGACCCACTCGGCCTATCAGGTGGCCTGGAACGGCAACGACAGCGAAGGCATGCAGCAGATGGTGTCGGAGATGACGGCTCGCCGTCCCGACCTGCCGCTGTCCGACGTCTACGCCTACGGATGGATCGAGGGCCTCATCGTCCAGCAGGTGCTCGAGCAGGCTGTCAGCAATGGCGACCTCACTCGTGCCGGTGTTGTCCAAGCCGCCAGTGAGCTTGATGTGGTCGATTTCAAGGGTCTCGCTCCCAACCAGAGTTTCTTTGGTGACTACAACGACATCGTCGTCCGCGAGACCTACATGTTCGACGTGGATGCCACGGCCTTCGACCTCCAGCCGATGAGCGCTGGTGCCGGTTCGACCGGTCTGATCCTCGAGGAAGGTCCGTTCGTCTCTGATGTCCTGGCCGGCTTCGAATTCGACGGGCCATGCATCTAGCAACAACGATGCTCAGATCTTTCTGAGCACATGGTGAGTCCCGGGCCGGGGTGGCAACATCCCGGCCCGGCCACACCGAAGGCACTGAGTACCTGAACCCAGGAGTGAATGATGCTGGAAGTCTCCAACCTCGAGGTGGTCTACAACGAGGTGATCCTGGTCCTTCGAGGCCTGTCGATCGACGTCCCAGACGGCAGCATCGTGGCGCTCCTCGGCTCGAACGGAGCAGGCAAGACCACCACGGCTCGGGCAATCACCGGCCTGCTCGACAACCACGAGGGCAAGATCACCAAGGGCTCGGTCGTGTTCGACGGCGTCGACATCTCCGAGATCGGCCCCTCCAAGATCGTTGTTGGTGGGATTGCTCAGGTGATGGAAGGTCGACGCTGCTTTGGCGAATTGACCGTCGACGAGAACCTGGCCACCGGTGCCTTCACGAACAAGAACAAAGCTCGAGTCAGCGCACAATACGACAAGGTGATGGAACTCTTCCCACGCCTCCAGGAACGTCGTAAGCAGTTGGCCGGCTACATGTCGGGCGGCGAGCAACAGATGCTGGCCATCGGTCGTGCCCTGATGGCCGAACCGAAGATGCTCATT
>CAZYLX010000631.1:0-2768 GCA_964648595.1 uncultured Acidimicrobiaceae bacterium | reverse complement strand
GAGACCCGATTCGCGTTGGCCACGCGGGCTTCGGTGATGGCTCAGGTCAACGCAGGGATCGATGTGCCGACCGACGGCGAGATGCGCAGGGAGCACTACATCTTCTACCACCTGCGCCATCTGAATGGGGTCGACTTCGGGAACCTCCAGACGAGAGAGATCCGCAGCGGCGCCTGGGAGCGGGAGGTGCCGACGATCGTCGAGCCCGTTCGGCCCGGCGGCCGCTTCCTGCCGTATGACTTCCAGATAGCGCAGTCCTATTCGAGCAAGCCGATCAAGATCACGGTTCCGGGGCCAATGACGATTGCCGATACGGTCGTCGATGAGCATTACGGGGATCCGAGGCTCCTCAACCGGAGTCTTGCCGATGTTCTCAATGTCGAGATCAGGGCTCTAGCCGATGCTGGCTGCCGTCACATACAGGTTGACGAACCGGTATTCGCTCGCAAGACGAAAGAGGCGTTGGCGTTCGGAATCGACGACCTCGAGAGGTGCTTCGCCGGCGTTCCGGCACACCTGCAACGCGTGGTGCATCTCTGCTGCGGGTATCCACGGCACCTCGATGAACCCGACGAGGACGTGTACAAGGCGGACCCTGCCGCCTACTTCGAACTGGCCGGGGCCCTCGATCAGGCGGAGGTGGACGCCATCTCGATAGAGGACGCGCACCGGCCTTCTGACCTGCGTCTGCTGGAGTTGTTCGAGTGGAGCACAGTCATCTTCGGTCTCGTCGCGATCGCCAAGACCCGGGTTGAATCAGTGGAGGAGATCCGTACGCGACTGCAAGAGGCCTTGTTGCACATCGACAGTGACCGCATCGTCGCAGGACCCGATTGCGGGCTCGGGATGCTGGATCTCGAGACCACCACGTCGAAGCTCGTCAACTTGACGTCCGCCGCAAGATCCGTCGGCTGAACCGACCGCCTGATCGGGCAGCCACACGGTTCTGTCGCTCAAGATGATCTTCTCTCGGACCTTCGGCAAGCCGACTCGGGTGTATCGGTTCAAAACTGGTCGGAGTCCGTTTCGATCCCGTAGGTGATTCGATGCCCGTTCTGGCCTGAACCCAGACCGTAGAAGTGCCACTGTGGGAAATTGAAATCGGAGGTGACGGAGGAGGGCAGCAACACGACGGCCTCGAGGAAGCCCTCGAGATCGGGAACTCCGTAGAAGTTGACTTCGTATCCCCAGTCGGCCAGCGTCTCGAGCACTTGTCGTGCGCTGGGGCTCATCCAGTTCACTGAGAACCGGCTCATACCCCAGTCGGTCAGGAGTTTGAGAACCCGGTGTGCCTCATCGGGGGCGGCTTCGATGAGCGGTGTGAGCCATCCGATCGGGCATTGCACGATCGCCGAGGGGTGCGCGGCTCGAATCCTCCGGAACCCCTCTTCGCCGATGCTCTCGATGTCGCCGTTGAACCAGAGCTGATCGTCGGGAAGTTCCAGCGTGGCAACCGACGCGAGAATTCGATCGAGTACGTTGGTCTCGCCCTTGATGTCGAACTTGATGCCAGCATTGGAATCCGCCAACTCGTTCACAGCATCGTCGTAGATCAGCCATTCTTCGCCGGGAAGAGCGGGCATGGCCTCGAAGGAGTCGTGACGCAGGATGAACTCACCGGAAGGATCGTCGCGTACGTCGATCTCGGCCCAGTACACGCCCGACGCGATGAACTGTTTCAGATTCGCCGGATCGTTGACGCCGTGCCACACCAGTTGGACGCGGTGGGGGAGAGCCTCCTCGCTCGGCACCAGTTCTGACAGCGCGTAGTCCCTGCCCCGGACGATGTCGCCCGGCATTGACGATGTGCGGGACTCGAAGATCGTGTCGGCGTGGAGGAGGAGTGGCTCTGAATCATTCCCCGCCTCGGCGAGCGCTTTCAGCACATGGGGTTCGTTGTCGATGACGGCGAAGACGCGGTATCCCATCTGCCGGAACTTCCTCAATCCTGCGACCTTGGCGTTGTCGACACCTTGCTCCCACTCTCCTGGGTTCATGAGCAGGACGTTGCTATCGAAAATGACGCGGTGGGATTCGCCGGCCCTATTCAGCGAGCGGAGGGTCTCCGCCCGCAGCGTCTCGGGCCTGCCGGTGAGCAAGCCGACGGTTGTGTTCGGCTGCAATTGGAACCATCGGATCATTGGCAGGACTCCGGGGAACGGGCGGTGGGAGTTCAGAATTGCGTCTTCCTGCCAGCGTCGATCCAGGTACCAGGCCATCATGGCCGGACGAGTGTCTTGCGGAATGTGCAACCTCTCGAGAAGACGCTCGACATGGTTCTCGTGCACCTCGATGTCGGTGGGTTTCAAGCGCGTGAAGAATGCGGTGCCGTGTGCCTGGTCATACTCCTGGAGAACGGACGTGACCAGATACCGCATGTCGAGGATGGTGCCGTCGATATCGGATACCAACATCAGTTTCTCGCCTGGATAGCGTTCACAAGCAGTGCGGTAGGCCCCGGCCAGAGCCTTCATCCAACTCATGGGTGATTGACCCTGTCTCTGGAGATTCTGTCGCGTGCCAGGCGAAGCATTCGCTCAGGCCAGTTCGTCGTCAGGGAGTCGACGCCTGTGTCCATGAGTTCGACAAAACAGGCCTCATCGTCGATCGTGAACGCCCAAACACCGATGCCCGCGTTGTGTGCCCGGTCTACGAGGTTGGCATCTACCAGGGCGTGCGGCACGTTGATTGCTATCGCCCCCAGGTCCACCGCTACGTCGATACTTCGGAGCGCGACGACAGGAGCCTCTGCCGGGTCGATGCCGGCG
>CAZYLX010000630.1:0-2775 GCA_964648595.1 uncultured Acidimicrobiaceae bacterium | reverse complement strand
CGCCCGAGAAGAGTGCCTATGCCATGCGCGATGCCAGTTACCAGATCCGAAAGGACCCAGCGGTTCGAAAGCATCGGCGTCGTCCATCAGTAATTCGGCCTCCGCTCTCATGAGCGCTCGAAAGAAGGGGCCAGTCTCGTCCGGTGTCAGCGTGAGGTCGAAGGTGCCACCGCCTGAGGGTGTCCTCCGCAGGAGCCTGCTCTTGGATGCCGCAGCAAGAATCGCCCGTGCTGACTCTCCGTAGCAATCTGCATCCGTGGGCTGTTCGGTCTGGTCAAGTGATGCCATGTTCTGACATTACGCAGCGGGTACGACAGCGATGTCTGCTCTGGGCAGTTCCAAAGCCGGATCCATCCCTACCTTCATCCCTACTTTTCGGAGCCGACTTCAACTACGGCCGTCCCATGGCGACCATCCGCAAGCGGGGCGAAGAGGCCTGGGAAGTCCGGGTCTTCTCTGGACGTTCTCGACGCTGTGGCGACTCGCGTGCGGAGCAGCCCGAGTGAAGGCCGCTACTTCAGCCGAGGCTTTGAGAGAACACCCATCGCATGCCATGGGTCGTCGCGACAACTGCAGCGGTCAAATGGCTGTCGTCGGGGAAGATCACGGTCTTGACCGTGAGACTCGGATAGTCGCGGGCGGTCAGCGCAGCACCGATCTCACTCGCGTTTGTTTCAAAGCGAGGGTGACTTTCAGCGTCGCCCGCACCGAGGAAGACGACGGCGTTGAGGTCATCGTGGTCCGCCGCGTATGACTGTTCGTATGACGCAAACCGGGATGGGAAGTCGATGTCGTCTGGGCTCCCCGCCACAAACCGTTTGAAGAATCCCTCCCCGTGAAAGAGCGCGTACAGGGCAAAGCCGCCGCCAAGAGAATGACCACGCAACGTGCGATCGTCAGATACGTGGAACCGCTCGCTGAGCCAGGGCCACAACTCCTCTCTGATGAACCGCAAGAAGAGCGGAGCGACCCCATCGTGACTTGGTCCCTCATGGTCGGTCCGCTCAACAAGATCCTTCGCGCGCCGTTCGAAGACGTAGCCGAGGTCGGACCCGACCGGATAGCCAATGCCGACAGTCAGCACCTGTGGCATGTCGCCGCCGAGCAGGAGCAGATCCGAAAGGTTGGCCATGAACGCAAACGAGAGATTGGCGTCGGTTGTGAACACGACGGGTAGCGGCTGCTCGGTCGGAGACAGCGGAAGTTTGATCGATATCTCGAAGTCGAGATCGACGATGTCGGAGTGCAGCACGTGGCGCTCAGTCCCAATCAGCACCACCGGTTCGGCCATCTTGTCATCCCCTGCTCGTCCGAACGGCAGAGTACCAGTGCGCCGAATTGGTCACCGGGAGCGGTACCGAAAGCAACCAAGATCGATTGCCACGATCGGGGAAGCTGGAGCTCCAGATGATGCGGGCGACGGTCAGGTGCACTTCGGCTGCATCAGTTCCTCGAGAGCGAGTTCATCGGTTTGGCTTGCGGCGAACTCGTCCATGTCATTGCGCTCGTGGCCAGCCCTCAGGATCAGAGCGATGCCGCGTGGCGGCATATGCGGCCCCCAGGGCCTGCACCCACTTGCCGGATCTTGGGTGCGAGTCGGCGAATGTCTCAGCCCTTTGGGGTGCGATTGCTCTCGGCGATCGAGAGTTCGAAGAGGTGGCCGTTCTCTTCATAGGTGACAGTCGGCTTCATACGGTCGAGCCGCCAACCATCTGGAGTTCGGACCGCTTCGTGGTTATAGAAGCCGACCACGAGCCAACGGTTATCGCTCTCGTCAGGGACCAAGTGGGGAGCCAGCCAATGCTCGGCTCGAATGTGAGCTCTGATGTGAGCCCTGTCACCATCGACGGTGATGCGTGGACTGGTGGCGGCGTGATGGGTTGCCTGGAATCCAGCAAACGCGGCACGCAGCCCGCTGACAAGTTCAGCCCGTGGCCGGGCGGAGGGTGCAACGCCGGTCAAGGACGCGTGATCCCAGATGATTGGATCTGTGAAAACCGTGGGCGGAAGCTCGTCCCAGCCTTTGGTATCTGGAATCGACACTTGGCGCGCCAAGAGTTCGACAAGTTCATCGCGGTCGTCTGACACTCTGGCTCCCGGTTGTGTCGCAGCCCTGCAACGCTGACTCGGCCATTCTGGCGTGCCCGGGAACGTCGCTCGATAACCAGCGCACGATCACTGGACCACCCGCCCATAGCGGCCCTGCTGTGGCGCCGATAATCACGGCGCCGTAAGGACCATCCGGCCGAGCCCATCCGGCAACATGCTTGGTGCGACCGTCAAGTTGTAGCGACGCGACGGCACGTATGTCGCCCAGCTGCTGCCGCCTTCTCTTCGACCGTGATGAGGCGGTGCTGTTCGGATGTGTGTACATCGACCCTCCGGAGAAGTCCGGCGCTGACGCGGAGATCTCGTGGTGGGTGATCGATCCGCTCGTTGGCTCCGAACTCGAAACTGCGCTCGACGCGCCAGTGCCGGCTTGGATCGGGCGGGATTGGCCGCTGGAGGATCCGCGCTACGTCGGCCGTGATCTCACATGGCGCGAATGGATCGACCTTCCTGATCTCCCAGGAATCTGAACTCTCTTTCCGCCAGCGGGCGGGGCGCATATTCGCGAGGTCCGACGCATCCCTACTTTCATCCCTACTTTTCTCTGGAACAGGGGTTTCGAGCGGTTTGCAGCGGGCAACAAAATCCGATGTTTCCCCTGGTCGGAGGCCACAAAAGGCAACATCGGGTACCAGAGGTTCGGTCCACATCAGAGCTTCGACAAAT
>CAZYLX010000629.1:0-2783 GCA_964648595.1 uncultured Acidimicrobiaceae bacterium | reverse complement strand
GTCGCAGCGTTTCCGACGCCAATGGCGAGGGCGGTGACTGCATCATCGAGCAGTACGTGAGCGACCTCGTCACCAGCTCCGAGCGCGTTGGAGAAGTGGCTGCTCTTGATCGGGCTGTCCCCAGCCAATTCGACGAGACGAGTGGTGCGACCGGCAGCTACGAGGCGGCGGGCTTCTGCTTCCATCCCAGCTCGGCCTGCGTAGGCCTCGAGGTGGCCTCGCTCGCCGCAACCACAGATGCGGCCGTCATCGATCACGGTCACATGCCCGATCTCACCGGCGATCCCTCTGCCACCTTCGATGAGCCGGCCGTCGAGAATCAAGCCACCACCTACGCCCGTACCGACGAAGACAGCCATGAGGTCGTCGATGCCGACCCCGGCGCCGACTCGATGTTCGGCGACAGCGCCACAGTTGACATCGTTGGCCACCGTCACCGGTCGATCGAGACGCGTTGCCAATTCCTCGGCTACAGCAACCGGTTGGTCCCACCCCGCAATGTTCGGGCACCGAGCGACGACGCCGTCGCGCGTCACGAGCCCGGGAACACCAACGCCGATCAGATCGACCTCTTCAGACCCTTCCAGTGAGTGGATGAGGTCGACGATGGCGTCGAGCACGTCAGCGGGGCCGGTCCGTGGGGTTGGAACCTTCTTCCTGCCTACCGACCTACCAGTGTCGACATCAACAACTCTGGTGAGGATCTTCGTTCCGCCGAGGTCGACGCCGACAGCCTTCATTCCGACGTTGGAGCTTCGTCGACGTTCTCGACATCACCTTCCGCAGACGGTGTCGGTTCCTGTTCAACAGCCGGAGTCTCATCGACCGGAGCAGCGTCTTCCACCAACGGGGTCTCGGCGACCGGTGCCTCTGCGACCGGTGCCTCTTCAACGACCGGTGCCTCTTCAACGACCGGTGCCTCTGCGACCGGTGCAGCCGAACGATTCGGCGCGGCGTAGCGAGCCGCCTCTTCGTCGCCGAGATCCCATTCGAGGCGGATCAGTTCCCGTTCAGCGTCGCGGTTCACGCGCTCTCGGTTCCGGCGGAACTGCGGATCGTGCTTCGGGAGCAACAGCAGGCGTGCGTTCACACGAACACGGAACGCATCGATGATCTTCTGCTCGCCGAAGGAATGGCGGATGTCCCAGTGAGGGGCCACTGGCCCGAGGTAGACGATGCTCGCCCCTGCAACGGGAGGGAGATCTTCGGTTGGCTCAACGTACGTCATCCGCTGGAGGCTAGCTGGTGCGCGCACGGCCGAGCGTTGGACAGGGGTCGGGCACTGACATCCGCTCGTCCGGAAGATTCTTTCAACTTTTCGTTGATTGGGGAACCAAATGGCCCAGTCGGACGTCTCATCTTCTATGGACACCAACTGGATGGCCCATGGCAACTGCAACAACCACCCGCCGGCGGTCTTTTTCCCGTCTGATGGCGTGGGCGTCGAGGCCGCGAAGGAAATCTGCGCGAGCTGCCCCATGAAGGAACCGTGCCTCGAGTACGCCATCGAGCAGCGGGTCGACCATGGCGTGTGGGGCGGTGCATCCGAGCGGCAACGCCGTCGGATCATCAAGGCCCGCCGCGCTGCACTCGCCGTTTCGACCTCGTAGTCGAAGTCGAAGTGCCCTCCAAGGAGGGCGCTTTGTCGCGCCTCGACTAGGACAGGTCGGGGAAGCCGAGGCCAGAGGTCAGTCGGTTGATCACGCCGCTCACGCCTTCCGGCCCGCTGTCAACGTCATGGAGTAGATCGGCGGCCTCTTCGGCAGTCACACCGACCATGGTCACGACGGACACGTCGGTCGCGACGACCACAACGCCATTTTCGGCGTCAGCCCATGCATCTCGCCCGTCAAGATCGAAGCGTTGCCCACCGGGCAAGTCGTCGAGCTCCACGCTTCCCGGCTGCCGGAACACCGCTGCAGACGAGCCACTCTGGAAGACGGCTCCACCGGAGGTCAGGGTCGAGAGGTCGGGGACCAGCCGTGGTTGGCCGAACGCTCCGACCGCGAAGGACGCAGCCAGAAGCGCCGCGGCCGCTGTCACGAGAGCAACGACGGACCGACCGGCGAACAGAGGTCGATGATCGATGGCTTGATCGATGAAGCCCGGAGGTGGCTCGACGGCCCGGAGCCCTCCCAACAGGTCGGCGATCTCGGCCTCCCAAGGCTCATCGGCAAAGAGCCCGTCGTCAGCATCACTGGCATGGGGGTCAAAGCGCTCGTCGCTCATGCGGTGAGTGCCTCCTTCAGGCGACTCCGGCCACGGTGGATTCGACTCCGCACCGTGCCGATCGGAACGTCGAGGTGCTCCGCGATCTCTTCGTAGGAGTAGCCGATGACGTCCTTCAGAACCACGGGCGCTCGGAAGTCGGCGGGAAGGTCAGCCAAGAGCTGCTGCAAATCCTCAGGAAGGTCACGTTGCGCCATCTCGGCCTCGATTCCCGGGGACCCCTCGAGGTAGCGATCGGGGTCATCGGGCAATGCCTGGGTTGGTCGCCGCTTCTGCTTCCGGACTCGATCGAGGAACGTATTGGTCGTGATTCTGCTCAGCCAACCTTCCAGATTTCCCGGTTGGTAGGTGGTCAAACCTCGTCGGACTCGCAAGAGCACCTCTTGCACCACGTCTTGAGCGTCCTGATGGTTCCCCGTCAGCCGATACGCGAGGCTGTAGAGGAAACGTCCATGTGTCTCAGCCACCTCTTCCCAAGTCGGAACCGAAGCGGGTTTGGCAGAAGACGTCTCAGCATCAGGCACTGAGACCAAGCCACCAATCGAGACTCACAA
>CAZYLX010000628.1:0-2784 GCA_964648595.1 uncultured Acidimicrobiaceae bacterium | reverse complement strand
CATGATCGGCGATTTCGTGTGCCGGCTCCTTCAGCACATGGACGAAGAGGGTGCGACCGTTGTCGTCCCGCAACTCCGAGACGAAGACCAAGGCATGGCGCAACTTCCGTGGGTCGATCCGGAGAACTTCAACCCCGGCTACATCATGCGGGGCTTGGATCTGTTGCCGAAGCAGGGCACCAAGGATCCTTGGCGCCACACGCAGGACTACTGGTCTGAGCGCAAAGAGTTGCCACTCGCCGATCTCGACGACGGCGCGCTCGTCTTCGAATAGCCCTTTTGCTCAGATTGCTGCTCGAGAGCGTTGCGAACGCGTTCGGCGTTCTGGGCGATGTTGCTTGACCGTTGCAATGGATGCGGTCTCGTAGTCCACTGGATCGAGCGGCCAAGCGGTTTTCGAGTGTGACGGCCACGAGACAGGACGACCGACCACATGCTGACGACAATCGAAGGAACCGGGAACAGACCGCAGGCTTCCGATGCTGACTTGGTTCTCAGCGGGCTCCGGGCGAATGGCGTCGCGTTGTTGCGAGGGTTCGCGGTCAACGAGCAGTCGTTCAGCGACCTCACGAACCAGCTCAACGATCGCTTCACATGCGATCCGGCCAAGATCCGAGGGACACAGCTCCAGGTCCGGAACGACAAGATGGGCGACGCCGCCCGACAGCTCGCCAAACTGCTCGACAAGATGCCAAAGGCGCTGACCGCTCGGCGAAGCAATGGCACACGATCGGCGCCGTTCCAGCCCTACGGGATCAACGCTCACAACGAGAACAGCTATATCCCAGGAGCCTTCCCGGAACTCGTTTGGTTCTACTGCCGTCAGCCGGCAAGCGATGGAGGCGACACGATCCTGTGTGACGGGGTCGAGGCGCTGGCCAACCTCTCCGATCGAGCTCGGGCGTTTGTCGAAGCAGAACCGGTTCGCTATGAGCTGGTCTTCAGCGCTGCTCAGTGGCAGAACCTGTACGACGTGACCTCGGCCGATCACCTGGAAGCCATCCTCGACACCGTGCAAGGGCTGACGTGGTCGCTCGATCCTCGAGGAAAGCTTCACTACGCCTTCGACGCACCTCAGACCGGAGTCACCACGTTCGGGCAAGAACCGACGCTGCGAACCAACGTGCTGTCTCGGCGACCGTTCGGTGAGGTCGGCGACATCGAGCGGGAGATGATGCGAGACGGCGAACCGATGCCGGCGTGGTTCATCTCCGAACTGCTCGACGTGGTCAACAAGACATCGACGACGCTTGCCCTCGAAGCCGGAGATGTCATTGCAATCGACAACTCACGGGTGATGCACGGACGGACCGCCTTCACCGACACCGACCGGCGGGTCCTCACCCGGTGCGGGTTCCTTCGGCAGAGCCTGCTCGCCGCCTAGCCCGGAGCCCCGGTAGCCACGAGGGCAACGAGCGGTCGACTCTTTGCTACGACGCCCAGTCAAACAGCCGGTTGAGGGCGATGCCCGTGACCGGTGCGCCGACCAAGGCAGCAAGCAAGAACCAGCCGAGCAATCGCGCCCGCCGCTCCGCCTGGGGTGAACCGTGGCGTCGAACTCTGGCTGAACCGCAAGCCTGCGAGCCCCGGAGCTGCAGCGACGCTCTGCAAACCCCAGCAGCAACCGGGAGACATGCGCTCGACCGACGGTCGTGCCGCGGCCCGCCATCGAGGGAACGCTGCGCTGCCACCGCGGTGGCGCGTCATCAGCCTCCAATCGTGCGATGACCCCTTGAGACGGCCTGAGCGCCAATCACCGCTTCTCCTGAGCGCTCGCAGGTACGTCGCATGACGTGCCTGAGCTCAGCCGGCCCCCGTTGCAAACATCACCACGACCGATCGTGGTGCGACCTGGTACGTCGAGGCGGTTACCTGCGGCGCGTTCGTCGGTAGCAGTATTTCATTCGGAGGCGCGAGCGAGGTGTCCATCACCCGGCGCCACCCTGAAGTAGCCCAAGAGGGCACGTCGGGAAGCCGAAACTCCAGCGACTCCGAGTAAGCGTTGAGAGCGAAATACATCAAGGGATCGCCAGATAGGTTCGATGCGGACAACGCCAGGCTCCGCGAGTGATGGGCGAGGTCCGGTTCTCCCGGGGTGACTCCGTGAAGCTGAATGTTGGCCCGATGCGCGAGCTCGGCCAAGTTGAGGTGCTGCTCCCGCTGAACCGATTCCCGGAGAAACCGGATCTCGATCAGAAGACGTACGAATCGGATCAGGTCGGTGTGGCGCTCGACGGCGTCCCAATCGAACCAGCTGGTCTCGTTGTCCTGGCAGTAGGCATTGTTGTTCCCACCCTGGGTGCGGCGAACCTCGTCGCCCATCAGCAACATCGGCGCACCAAGTGACAGGATCGTGATGGCGAGGAGGCTTCTGATCTGGAGATTCCGAAGGGCTTCGATCGATTCATCGTCGGTCGGGCCCTCGACGCCGCAGTTCCAGCTGAGGTTGTGGTCCGTCCCGTCGCGATTGTCCTCGAGGTTGGCCTCGTTGTGCTTGTGGTCGTACGACACGAGGTCGTTGAGGGTGAAGCCGTCGTGACTCGTCACGAAGTTGATGCTCCGCTCCGGTTCCCGCGGCTGCTCGGCGTACAAGTCCGGACTACCCAGGAGGCGATCGGCGAGCCCCGTGACCATGCCCGGGTCTCCTCGCACGAACGAGCGGACGTCATCGCGGAAGCGGCCATTCCACTCTTTCCAACTGTCGCCGACGAATGAGCCGACCTGATAGAGGCCGGCCGCGTCCCAGGCCTCGGCGATCAGCTTGGTGCCGGCCAGCACCGGATC
>CAZYLX010000627.1:0-2791 GCA_964648595.1 uncultured Acidimicrobiaceae bacterium | reverse complement strand
GCGAGTCGACGATTTCTACGACGAACTCGCACGCAAGCAACCAGACGAGCGCTCCCGTGACGAGGGCGGAGTCCTCCGTCCCTCGCTGAAGCGGGGCCGGCAGGTGGCCGAGGCGATTCTGGCGCTCGACCCAGCGTCGAACGGTGAAATGGCTCATCGGGCCTTCGAGGCCGAAGAGGCAAAGACCGGGCTCAGCCTTTCTCATCTCGCTGCGGGCCAGCGAGACACCCGCACCTCCTTCGCCGACATCGTGGCCCAGCCTCGACGCATCCTGACGACGCCAACCTGGAGCGGCATCGTGACAAAGGGCCGGGCTTACAGCCCGTTCACGTTGAACGTCGAGCACCTGATCCCGTGGCGAACCCTGACCGGGCGCCAACACTTGTATCTGGATCACGAGCAGTACATCGCGTGGGGTGAGCACCTGCCGGTCTACAAGCCCCGCCCCGATCACACCATGCTTTCGGAAACCGAGGAGTCGCTGGCCGAAGGGCAGGACGGCCGGATGTTCAACTACATCACGCCGCACGGCAAGTGGTCGATTCACTCCACCTACTCCGAGAACGATCGCATGATGACCCTCTCCCGGGGCGGCTACCCGGTCTGGATGAACGTGAAGGACGCTGCCGACCTTGGCATCGCCGACAACGACTGGGTCGAACTCTTCAACGACAACGGGGTGTTCGTCCAGCGCTGCACCACGTCATCGAGAATCCCTCGGGGCACGGTCTTCGTCTACCACGCAACCGAGCGGACGGTTGGCGTTCCGATCTCCCCGCGACGCAACACGCGGGCAGGCATGAACAACTCGCTCACCCGAACCCGCCTCAAGCCAGTGCTGATGAGCGGCGGCTACGCCCAGTTCTCCTACGGCTTCAACTACTGGGGACCGACCGGTGTCAACCGGGACACCTTCGTGTACGTCCACCGCATCGACAAGCCGAGCTACTGAAGGGCATTCCCCATGAGAGTCCGCGCTCAAATGAGCATGCTGTTCCATCTCGACAAGTGCATCGGTTGTCATACCTGCTCGGTCGCATGCAAGAACCTGTGGACCGACCGTAAGGGCGCTGAGTACATGTGGTGGAACAACGTCGAGACTCGCCCCGGTACCGGGTACCCGACTGGATGGGAAGACCAGGAGCACTACAAGGGTGGCTGGCGTCGCGACAAGAAGGGTCGGCTCAAGCTCACACTCCACTCAAGAGGCGGCGGTGTGGCGAAGGCGTTCTACAACCCCTCGCTCCCCGAGCTCGAGGACTACTACGACCCGTTCACGTTCAAGTACGGCGACCTCTTCACCTCACCACAGTCGACGCAACAGCCGACGGCCGTTCCGATCTCGAAGATCACGGGCGACGAGATGGAGATCACGACCGGCCCCAACTGGGATGACGACCTCGGCGGGTCGGACATCTATGCCGCGAACGATCCGTCGATGGAGGGGATCGACCCCGCAACCCGAGCTCAGCTCGAAGAGATCGAGCGGGTCGTATTCAACTACCTGCCCCGAATCTGCAACCACTGCCTGAACCCGGCCTGCGTCGGTGCGTGCCCCAGCGGCGCCATCTACAAGCGAGCCGAAGACGGCGTCGTCCTCGTAAACGAAGACAAGTGCCGCGGCTGGCGCATGTGCGTCTCTGCCTGCCCGTACAAGAAGGTCTATTACAACTGGACCTCGGGTAAGTCCGAGAAGTGCATCCTTTGCTTTCCTCGACTCGAAACCGGCCAGGCGCCGGCCTGTGCTCATTCGTGCGTCGGACGCATCCGGTACATGGGCGTCATGCTCTACGACGCCGAGAAGATCGAGGCCATTGCCTCGGTCCCCGACGATCAGTTGCTCGACGCGCAACTCGACATCATTCTCGACCCGAACGACCCAGCGGTGATCGAAGCCGCCCTCGAATGTGGAATCGACGAGGGTTGGATCGACTCCGCACAGCAGTCACCGATCTACAAGTTCGTCAAGGAATGGGGCATGGCACTCCCGCTGCACCCCGAGTACCGGACCCTGGCGATGATGTACTACATCCCACCGCTCTCTCCGATCATGAGCACCGTCGAGAACGGTCTCGTCGACCTCGATCTTCCTGCCGATCGAGAAGACTTCGAACTCTTCAACGAGATCGACAAGGCCAGGCTCCCGGTCGAGTACCTGGCGAACCTGTTCTCGGTCGGTGACCCGGCCCCGATACGGCGGATCTTACGCACCATGCTGGCGGTGCGGACCTACAAGCGGCGTCAGAGCGTGGACGGCGCAATCGATGCCGCCACGATTGAGATGCTCGAATCGGTGGGTTTGACCGAGCGTCGAGTCCAGGAGATCTACGAACTCACAACGTTGCCAACGATCGACGAGCGCTTCGTCCTCCCGCCGTATCACCGCGAGACGTCGATCGAATCGCTCAATGATCCGCTCTCGGCAAAGGGCGACATGGGCTTCGGCACCCGGACACCCCCGGAACGAGGCCTGTGATGCATCCGGCCGCCATCGTCGCCATGGGGTTCCGGTACCCGACTCCAACTGCAGCCGATGAACTCAGCGCGGCGATCGCCGGTCTGCATCCCGGCGCGGTCGCGCGGCACATGCATCGTTTCCTCGATTCGGTTTCTTCACTCGAGCTGGGTGCGTGGGAGGAGTTGCACACCGCAACGATCGACCTCACGCCACAGTTCATTCCCTACGTCGGCGATGTCGCCTGGGGAGAGAACTACCGGCGCGGTGCCTTCATGGCGGAACTCAAAGTTGCCATGGAGCGCGCCGGAGTGGAGCTGGCCGGCGAGTTGCCAG
>CAZYLX010000626.1:0-2798 GCA_964648595.1 uncultured Acidimicrobiaceae bacterium | reverse complement strand
GATCTAACAAGACGCATAGGGGCCAACGAGCACCGCGACATGCTTCCCGACGACGCCGACCAACGGCCAGAGACCCAGCAACCAACCGACCACGAGCTCTTCATCGTCGAAGGTGAGTCTGCTGCCGATGCGATCGCGCAGGTCTGCCGACCGGAATCGCAGCACGTCCAAGCGATCCAGGGCAAGCCGATGAACGTGGTGCGAGCCTCCAACAAGACCGTGTGGGCCAATGATCGGGTGAACGATCTCTACCGGCGAGTCATCGGCAGCCCGTCGGCGAGATTCCTTCCCGACTACATCTCGTTTCGACGAGTCATCATCTTGACCGACGGCAACGTCGACGGCGTCCATGCCAAGGCGCTGCTCCTCGCGCTGATCTCCGAAGTGATGCCCGAAATCCTCGAGCAGGAGCGACTCTTCACCATAAGAGCACCCGAGTTCGCCATCTCCTGCGCCGAACGGACCGATCCGATCTTCGCCTACTCAGCCGAGGGACGGCATTCGGTTTTGGCGCAACTCGCAGAGCGAGGCGCAACGAAGCTGGTAACGCAGCACTACGCGGGGCTTGCCGGGATGAGCAGCAGCGAACTGGCTCGGGCCTTCACCAACCCGGAGACTCGCGAGCTTGCGAGCCTCGACCACAAGCACGTCGCCGCCGCCCGAGCCGTACTGGCCTGAGATCGCCCCGGTCTATGGTCAGCACCATGTCCTCCGAGCCAGCGACGACCCTTCTGCTCGTCTCCCTCGGCTTCTCGGCGTGACCACGATCGGCCGCCTCATCGGGAGTGGCCGCTCGGCAGACATCTATGAGTACGGCCACGATCGAGTGCTTCGGCGAGGGCGGTCAGGCCCGATACCGAACGCCGAACCGGTGGTGATGAGAGCTGTCAGAGCTGCCGGTTACCCAGCGCCGCGTGTTCATTCAGTCGACGATCGCGACATGGTGATGGACCGGATCGATGGCATCGACCTCCTCAGCCTCCTGACAAGGCGCCCGTGGCAGGCCAAGAAGGTCGGACGCATGCTCGCCGATCTGCATCAACGACTCGCAGCCGTACCGATCGACGGCGCCGATGTGTCCGTCGGGATCGGCCAACCGGAATCGTTCGTCCACGGCGACCTCCACCCGGGGAACGTCCTCCTCACAGCGACCGGGCCAGTCGTGATCGATTGGGAAGGGGCCAGTATCGGCGCCCGAGATGCCGACAGCGCGACCACTTGGCTGCTGCTCGAGATTGCAGATGCAGATGATGTTCCTGCCATTGTCCGACCGCTCGTTGGCCTCATCCGCCGCAGCTTGCTCCGAGCGTTCCTGGATGGAGTCACGCCGCCCAGGACCGAAACCATCGCCGCGGTGTGTGACGGGCGTCTGGGCGACACGAACATGCGTCCACATGAGGTCGAACGGATCCGTTCGTTCGCAGCACGCCACTCGGCCTGATCACCATGGGCGAGCGACAGCGATCATGTCTCCGTCGCCCGGTCAGCTCGCTTGCCGCGCCTGCGCTTCGAGCAGTCGTTCGTGGAGACGGGTGCGCAACTCGTCGGGCTGGGCGTCGACGAACTCACGGCGCTTGCGCTTGACCGTTGCGGTTCCCGCTGCGATGCCGACTGCGGTCACGCCGACGATGCCGGCGAGACCAACCCACTTCCAGATGCTCATCGATCACTACCGTAGGGCTCACGATGACCAACCCCCAGCATGCGACGATGACGTTCGACGAGGCGGCGGGTCTCACCCGGACCGGCGACGTCTGGCTGTTTCGGGGTAGATCCACCGCCGACCGGGCGATTCGGGCGTTCACCAACAGCCCGGTCAACCACGTCGGCATGGTCATTGCGCTCGATGACCTTCCACCCCTGCTGTGGCATGCCGAACTGGGTCGCACGATTCCCGACGTGTGGGCGGGATCGACGCATCGCGGCACCCAGCTCCACCGTCTCGCCGACGCCGCCGGACAGTGGCACCACCGCTATGGGCAGCAGGCATGGATGCGCCAGATCGACATCGACGTCACCACGAAGATGGAAGACGCCGTCATCCGCGCCGTCGACGAATTGGACGGGCGGACGTTTCCGGGAACCCGGTCGCTGGCGACGGGGTGGGTGAAGGGGCGGGTTCACCGGCGTACGAAACCGGAACAGCTGTTCTGTGCCGAAGTCGTCGCAATCACCTACGAGCGGATGGGTTTTCTCGACGCCAACCGTCCGCCCAACTGGTATGACCCTGGCAAGTTCTGGAGCGGCGACCGGCTCGAACTCAACGGCGCAACGCTCGGCCCGGAGATCGCAGTCGACGACATCCCGCCGTTCGTGCTGTAGCACCACTCCCCGGCGGGTTGCCCGTAGGCTTTTCCAGATCCGAATCACCCTGGAGACAACCAAACCGTGTCGATGAACAGCCAGAACGAGCCAACCGTTGCCTACTTCTGCATGGAGTACGCCCTCGAAAACGACCTGAAGCTCTACGCGGGGGGCCTCGGCATCCTTGCCGGCGACTACCTCAAGGGAGCCAAGGACGAGGGCCTTCCCATCATCGGGATCGGCATCAAGTGGAAGCAGGGCTACACCGACCAGTACATCGACGACGAAGGCGCCCCATACGACACCTTCACAAACCGTGATTACGACTTGGAAGACACCGGAGTCGTGGTTCCGGTCACGATCCGCGATCACGAAGTAGCGGTCAAGGTCTGGAAGACCGAGGCTTACGGCAACACGACCCTCTATCTCCTCGACACCGACATCGAAGAGAACTTCCGCGATACCATTTGTATTGAGGACCTCTGCCGAATAAC
>CAZYLX010000625.1:0-2805 GCA_964648595.1 uncultured Acidimicrobiaceae bacterium | reverse complement strand
GTGACTGTTTGGTGATCTTGTCACCTTCGACGGAGAGCACCTCGATCGCACACTTCTTGAATCGCTCGAAGTTCTTTTCATCACTCACTTAGGTTCCTCCTGAACCGTCTGCCAGCACACTCGCTGGACTGTTCTACGCTATCTGAGACGCGGGCCGGTGAACCGCTTCTAGCCGCCCATTCCCAGGCCACCATCCACGGGGATGGTGGCTCCGGTGATGTACGACGCACCATTCGACGCCAAGAAGCTGACTGCGGCGGCGACATCTTCGGGCGTGCCGACCCGGCCGAGAGGCACGGAGTCGACGATGGCAGCCCGGCTGTCGTCACCGAGAGCGTCGAGCATGTCGGTGTCAATCGGGCCCGGAGCCACGAGATTCACCGTGATCTTGCGAGAGGCGAACTCGCGAGCGAGCGAACGGCCGAGCCCGACGAGGCCGGCCTTGGACGCTGCGTAGTTGGCTTGGCCGGTCTGGCCGAGGGTGCCGACCACCGACGAGATCAAGATGATGCGGCCCCACCGCTTCTTCATCATCGGCCGGATCGACCGCTTCGCTACACGGAATGCGCCGCCGAGATTGGCATCGACGACGCCGGTGAAGTCGTCGTCGGACATGCGGAGGACGAGACCGTCGTTGGTGACGCCGGCATTGGCGACCAGAATCGTGACCGGCCCGACCTCGGCTTCGATGGCATCGAATGCTGCGTCGATCTGGTCGGGGTCGGTGACGTCACATGCGACCCACGACAGTCCTTCTGGTAGGCGATCGGGCCGATTGCGGCTGCCGACGACAACACGGTGACCGTCGTCAAGAAGTTGTTTTGCACAGGCCAGGCCGATGCCTCTTGTGCCGCCAGTCACGAAGGCGATGCGCTGATCGTCGCCGGCTGGCGGCTCGGCCTGTTTCGACGGGCGTTGTCGAGTCGTCGGCTTTTGCCGAGGCGCAGGCGAAGCAGGACGGCGTCTGCTGCTTGCCTTGTCGTCATCCTTCTTGAGCACGCTCATCGGACATCGCCCGCCCAGCGGTGGATGGTGGTGGCCCAGGTCATGCCCGCCCCGAAGCCGAGGAACATCACGATCGAGCCTTCCTTGATGCGTCCCTGATCGAGGGCCTGATCGAGGACCAGCGGAATCGATGCGGCCGAGGTGTTCCCGGTTTCGTGGAGGCGCATGGCCGTTTGTTCCATCGAGAAGCCGAGCTTCTTCCATGCCGACTCGACGATGCGGATGTTGGCTTGATGAGGGATGACGAGATCGATGTCGGCAACGGTGAGTCCTGCGCGCTCGAGGGCATTGGTTGCGGATCGATTGATCGCGGTGACTGCCTGACGGAACACTTCTTTGCCGTCCATCTGCAGCATTCCGCCGTGCTCGGCGAACAGGATGCGCACGTGCTCGCCGGCGGCGCCGAGGTCGAAACTGAGCAGCTCACTTGCGCCCGTCGGGTCGCGCTCGATGACTGCGGCGCCTGCCCCATTTCCGAACAGGATCCCTGTGCCTCGATCGGTGTAGTCAGTGATCTGGTCCAGCGCCTCGGCGCCGGCAACGAGAATGCGATCCATTCCTTGCAAGAGCAGACCGTTGGCATGGACGAGGCCGTAGACCCAACCCGAGCAGGCCGCCTGGATGTCGAGTGCGCCGCAATCCAGTCCGAGGTTGTTGGCCACTGCTGGTGCGGTCCCAGGGCAGATGAAATCAGGTGAGGTCGTCGCCAAGAGCAGTTGATCGATGTCGTCGGGCCCGACGCCGGCACGATCCATGGCGCGCTGGCACGCGATCGTCGCAAGCTCGGAGGTCGAGCCTCCGACGTGGCGCTGCTCGATTCCGGTGCGTTCGACGATCCACTCGTGAGTGGTATCCATGTTTTTCGAGAGGTCATCGTTGGTGACGATGGTCTCAGGGAGGTGCGCGCCGACACCGGCGAACCGGAATCCGACGCCGGGGGAGGGAGAGGTCATGGTGTTGCCTTCATTGGTGGGAACCGTGCGTTCGATAGCGGTGGTATCAAGCGGTGCGCAGCCATGCGATCGGTTGCGACGTGGTGACCCGTTCGCCGTCGACGGCGAGAACGCCCTGCAGCGAGCCTTCGAACGGGGAGCGGACTTCGATCGTGCCGACGGTGCCGACGAGTTGGCCGCGGGTGACAGCGCTGGTTCCGGCGAGGCCGTCGATTGCGGTGAAGACGCCGGTGGCCGGGCTGACGACGAGGCGTTCAGCGGCGTAGAGGTGTTCGCCGTCCTGGGCAGGGCCAGGGCCCGACGCGCCGGACAGCTGTTCCAACAGCTGATCGACGTGGTCAGGAGACGAGACCGAAATGTTGCTTGTGCCAGAGAGCGTGCGCTTCGCCATGCCGGTCAGGACCGTGCCGGGGCCGAGTTCGAGGAACACCGTTGCTCCGGCTTCGTCGAGGGCATGGAGGGTCTGGCGCCAGCGGACGGGACTGGTGAGCTGGGCGCCCATCAGCTGAGCCCAGTCTTCGCCAACTGGATGGGGACTGGCGTCGACGTTCGCGAACACGGGTCGGTTGGGATCGCGAACGTCGACATCGATGATCGCTTTGCGAAGCCGCTCTCGAGCGGGTGACATGAAGGGAGTATGGAATGCGCCGCCGACTTTGATTGGCATGACACGCTTGGCGCCCAGTTCCTTTGCGATCTCGGCCGTTGCGATGATCGCATCGGGGGAACCGGCGATCACGACCTGGCCTGGTGCGTTGAAGTTGGCCACCCAGACGTCGCCATCGGTCCGGTTGCAGGCGAGTTCGACCTGGTCGTCGTCGAGACCGAGGACAGCGGCCATGGTCCC
>CAZYLX010000624.1:0-2805 GCA_964648595.1 uncultured Acidimicrobiaceae bacterium | reverse complement strand
CCGGCGACGACCACGTCGTAGTTGGGCTCGAGGATGTATGGTCGGTCGTCGATCATGACGCCGCGTCCGGTCGGTCGAGGACCAGCCACGAGCCCGGTCCTCGTTTTGTCACGTCGGACATCTTGATGCCGAGTTCGGTCGACAGCAGTTCGATACAGCGCGAGGCACAGAACCCTCCCTGGCAGCGGCCCATCCCGGCTCTCGTCCTGAACTTCAGTCCGTCGACAGTGGTCGACCCTCGTTCGATGGCGTCGCAGACCTCGCCTTCGGTGACGAACTCGCACCGGCACACGATCCGCCGATAGCGCTCATCGGTGTCGGCGAGGGTCTGCTGTGCGTCGGTGGACAGCGAGGCGAAATGAACTGGCCTCTCGATCCGGTTGAGGAGCGGTTTCTGCCGCATCTCCAGACCATCTCGTTGGAGGAGGTCGGCGAGGTATCGGGCGATGGCGGGGGCAGCAGTCAAGCCGGGGGACTGGATGCCGGCAACGTTGTAGAAGCCGGGGGCCTCGGTCGGCCCGATGAGGAAGTCGTCGCCCTCGATCGTTGCCCGGGTTCCGGCGAATTGGGCGATGATGTCTCGCTCGCTGAGCGAGGGAACCAGCTGCCGTGCCCCTTCGAACACCTTGGACTCCCCGGCCGTGGTGGTGGCAACGTCGTCTGGGTCGTCGACCTCATCGGCGGTTGGGCCAACCATGATCGTGCCGTCGTAGGTGGGGATCACGAGGGTGCCCTTGCTCACCGGTGTGGGGCACGGGTAGATGACGTGGCGCACGAGGTGGCGGAGGCGTTTGTCGAGCAGGTATTCCTCGCCCTTGCGACCCCGGATCTCGAAACCATCGACTCCGGCCATATGGGCGATCGCGGCGGCGCCGAGCCCGGCGGCGTTGACGACGAAGCGGCAACCCAAGGTGCCGGTTGGCGTGGTGATCGCCCAGGAGTCGCCGTCGTGGTGAAGGTCGGTGACCGGACAGTTCGTACGCAGGTGTACGCCATTGGCCACGGCAGCTTCGACCAGTCCGAACACCGCTTCGTAGGGGTTGACGACCGCCGTATGCGGTGAGAACACCCCGGCGATCACACCCTTGGTGACCTGAGGTTCCGCGGCACAGATCTGGTCTCGGGACCACAGTTCGACGCCGCCGATGTCTTTCTCCTCGGCGTTCTCGACCAGGCGGTCCAGCGACGGCAGATCGGTCTCGGTCAATGCGACAGTGAGCTCGCCGACGCGAGCAAACCCGAACCCGAGCTCCTCGCACAGCGAGTCCCAGAGCTGGTTCCCAGACCATTCGAGGCGGCCCTTGAGCGTCTCGAGGTCGGTGTGGTGACCGCCATGGATGATGCCGCTGTTGGCCTTGCTCGTTCCGAAACCGGCCTCGGCCTCACGGTCGATCAGTGTGACCGCCAGCTCATAGCGGCTCAGTTCGTGGGCGATGGCCGCGCCAACGATGCCCGCCCCCACCACCACGACGTCCTGCAGCGAGTTGGACATGGTGAGGCAACGGCTCCCGTCTGCCGTCCACGGGGACGGTCACCTCATGATCGTGGCTACAGCGGGGGAGCCGAAGGGACCGAAGTCCCGCGTCGAGGCCGTCAGGCTGCGGCGTGAAGTGGCTCGCCCGCCACGGTGATGCGATGCATGAGACGCCGGTGGCCGTCGTAGTCGTTGAGGGCCCAGTGCCAGGTCGAGCGGTTGTCCCACATGGCGATCGAGCCCGGCTCCCACTGGAACTGATAGCTGAACTCCGGCTTGATCATGTGGGTATAGAGCTCGGTGAGGAGGGCATCAGACTCGTCGCTCTCCATCCCGATGATGTGGGTGGTGAAGGCTGCGTTGACGAAGAGCAGCCTTCTCCCCGTGACGGGGTGGGCGATGACGACGGGATGCACGGCTCCACCCGTGGCCTCGGAATTGCTGAGGCGATCGCCGGCGTCCTTCTGGGCCTGAGCGGACGCACCGAAGACGTGTTCGTTGCTGTGCTGGGCGTCGAGCGTGGCGATTCGCTCCTTCATCGAATCGTCGAGCGCGTCGTAGGCCGCGGCAACGCTCATGAAGAGAGTGTCGCCACCCGAAGGTGGCACTTCCTGTGCGAGGAGAATCGAACCGCGGGCCGGCACCTGGTCGTAGCTGTGATCGGTGTGCCAGCCGCCACCAATGTTTGTGACCTGATCGGCCTCTTTCAGGACCTGGGCGATCTTCGGGTAGCCATCGACTGCCTTGAAGAACTGGTTGACGTCGATCGGAGCAAATCGCTCCGCGAACGCCATGTGTTCTTCAGGCGTCAGGATCTGATCTCGGAAGAAGAGCGCTCCGTGATCGGCCCACGCCTGGGTCAGCTCGGCGACGTCGGCATCGGTGAGGTTGCGTAGGTCGATGTCGGAGATGTTTGCTCCGAAGAGCGGGGTGGTTGGCTGGATGTCCATGGATTCCCCGTTCGGGTCGTTGCCTGGTCGGCGTCGCCATCGAGCGTGCCAGCGGTCGAACTGATGCGCAAGCCGGCGCCTGATTGACGAGCGCCGTTCCGCCGTCGCGTCCCGGCCATCGAGCCTTCAGTCACTTCATGATCCAGCCACCATCGACGTTGAGCGTCTGTCCAGTGACGAACGATGCGTCACTTCCGACCAGGAACGACACGGCGGACGCCACCTCATCAGCGGTTCCCCGACGTTTGAGGGCCTGCGACTCGATGATCCGTTTCGAGTAGGCAGCCCGATCGGCGTGGATCTCCTCGGCTCGCGTCGGAAAGGCCCCGGGCGCAACACAGTTCACCCTGATGTTGTCGGGACCGAACTCGGTGGCCAGGG
>CAZYLX010000623.1:0-2819 GCA_964648595.1 uncultured Acidimicrobiaceae bacterium | reverse complement strand
CTGCCTGGGTTCGACAACGATGCACGAAGCCCACGCCCACCTCCAGGCGAACCTCGATGTGCCGGTGATCAACCCCGGTCCGCTCTCCTACTTCATCGCCGAGGCACTGGCCGACTTGGGCTTGACCCAGAGCCGGTCTGCGTATCCTCCGCCGCAGGCTCCAAAACCCGAGATGGTGCATGCCATGCTCGATGGTGCAGCCCAGTCGGAGGCTTCGTCATGACCAAGATCCTGGTGCTCGTGCCTTTTGCTCTCGACGTCGAGCAGATCTCCAATCGGCAGGCGCAGACCCGTGAGATCTCGCTACGGCCGGACGTGACTTTCACCTTCGAGCCAGTGAAGGCGGGGCCAACCAGCTTCACGAGCCCGCACGACTGGATGCTGCTCGACATCGCGTTGTTCGAGGCCGGTCTCGACGCCCAGGAGCGCGGCTTCGACGCGGTGGTCATCGACACGGTCAGCGACTCGGGCGCTGACGCACTCCGCTCCGTGCTCGACATCCCGGTGCTCGCTCCTGGCCGAGCGTCACTGATCTTCTCGCTGACGCTCGGCCGCCGATTCGGTGTGATGGCCCAGTGGGAACCGGCGCTCGCTCGCTACGAGAAAGTCCTCGACGAATGGGGCCTGCGATCTCGCTGCGCCGGCGTGGAGCACTTCGACACGCCACCGGACTTTGCAAACTTGATCACCGGAAAAGAAGACGCCGTCCTGCCGAAGATGGAAGCTGCATGCCGTCGCCTGGTCGAGCGCGGCGCCGATGTGATCTGCCTGGGTTCGACCACGATGCACCAAGCGCACGGTCACCTCTCCTCGGTGCTCGACGTGCCGGTCGTCAACCCCGGACCGCTCTCCTACAAACTCATTCAGGCGATGCTTTCGCTCGGCCTCTCACACAGCAGGACTGCCTATCCGAAGCCGTTGGTCCCGAAGCTTGGCATGGTCCATGCCATGCTCGAAGCAGCTTCTGAGGTCGAACATGACTGACCTCGTCGATCCAGCGTCGGGCCCCGAAGAGATCGTCCGCACCTATCTGAGGCTGATGGAAGGGCGCCACCTCGACGCCGCTTCTGCCCATCTCGCGGACGGCATCACCATTGTTTTCCCCGGAGGGCGCACCTTCGCGAGCCTGGCCGAACAAGTCGCGTCGTCGGCCGGACGGTTCCGCGGCGTGACCAAAAGGTTCGAACATGTCGATGTCACGTCGAGCTCGGGCCGGGACATCGTCTACGTACTCGGAACGCTCCAAGGTGAGGCGCTCGATGGCAGCGCGTTCGAAGGCGTTCGCTTCATCGACCGGTTCGTTCTCGAAGACGGGCTGATCGTGTCGCAGATGGTGTGGAACGATCTCGCTGAGTCCGACGTGCTTTCGCGCTGATCAGAGCCAGCCGGGGTTGGACTCGATCCAGCTGAGGTATGCGTCGAATGCATCCTCGTTGGCCGACCACAGGTCGCCACCCAACTCCATACGAATCCGATCGCCAGACACCTCCGCCCTTTCGAGACGGGGGTCTGCGTCGTAGCTCACGGTTGCATCTTCAGGCCGGTCGACGGCGAGAAACTCGGCGCGGGGAGCGAACGTCCGAAGTCGATCGATGAGTTGGGTGACCGAACCGCGTGCCTCGGGACACACGTTGTAACAATCGAATCGGGGTGCTGGGCCGAGGGCCAGACCCATGAGGGCCTGAGCAGCCTCGGGTCCGTAGACCCAGTTCCGCGGAGCATCGTTGACGTACTTGCAGATCTGGCCGTCGACGCCCCCTCGAACCAGCTGCAGCATCGGACTCATGAAGTCGCGCACGCCGGTCGAGTACTCCCACGGTCCGAACACCGCTGAGAGGCGCCCGATCACGACCTCGACATCGTGGAGTTCGGCGTGCCGCCGTGCCAGCTGCTCGGCAGCGCGTTTCGTGATTCCGTAGAGCCCGATCGGCTCGACCGCAGTCGCTTCGTCGAGGATCTCGGTACCGAAGGTCGCAGCGCCGTACACCGCGCCACTCGACACGTACACGATCCTGCCGACATCGCTTCTCACGCATGCGTCGAGCACCGATTGAGTGCCGCCGACATTGACGTCAACAATGGTTCGGGCTTGGGACCGTTCCCGATCGAACCCGGCGGTGACCGCAGCGGCATGGATCACCACGTCAGGTCGGTGTCGGGCAACGACGACGTCAACGGCAGCCCCGTCGCGAACGTCGATCTGCTCGACGACCGGCATCGCTCCGAAGCGGGAGATCGAATGGGCAGCAAGTTCGGGGAGCAGCCCATTCGCCAGACCGACCACGTTGTGTCCACTCGTCATCAGGGCATGTAAGAGGTTCAGCCCGATGAATCCTGTGGCCCCGGTGACCATGACGGTTT
The DNA here is from genome assembly GCA_964648595.1 of uncultured Acidimicrobiaceae bacterium. Classification (GTDB taxonomy): domain Bacteria; phylum Actinomycetota; class Acidimicrobiia; order Acidimicrobiales; family SZUA-35; genus SZUA-35. The sequence continues at coordinate 458 of CAZYLX010000623.1, read as the reverse complement.
TGCCCTGTTCAGATCGCACGGCCGACCTCATGTCCTTCGAAGACGGCCTCGAGCGCCGTGCGTGGTGCCAGTGCATCGCCGACGACCGTCACCGACCTCCCAGAATCCGACAGGGGATCGAACAGCTCGGCGCTCGCGGTCGGGTTGCCGGCGGCGATGACCATCTCGGCCGGGATGGATTCGACCATGCCAGTAGCGATGTCTTCGACGATGAACGTGTTTCCGTCGAACGAACGTGCCGTTCGGAGCGGCCTGATCGCCACGCCCGCATCTCGAAGACGAGCAACGAGGGCCGTCTTGCTGTATCGACTGACCTTCCATGCGTAGCCGGCAACGGGTGTCACGTATGTGACGTCTGCACCCAATTCAGCGATGTGCTCGACCACGCTGATCGATGCCCAATCGCCCAGCAGGTCGTACATGTACGCCCCGATGTCCGGTGTCACCAGCCCGTACTC
>CAZYLX010000622.1:0-2822 GCA_964648595.1 uncultured Acidimicrobiaceae bacterium | reverse complement strand
CTACACCGATACGGCGACCGCCGATCTTGAACGGCAACGGTTCTTCCGTGAGACCCCACAGTGCATCGGCATGTCGGGTGATCTCGCAGAGCCCGGCGCCTTCTTGACGATCGACGATCTCGGCGTTCCGATTCTGGCCACCCGCAACAGCGACGGCCAGTTCCAGGCCTTCGTGAACTCGTGCCGCCACCGAGGCGTGATCGTCGAGACCGAGGCCCGAGGAGTGAAGCGCCGCTTCACGTGCCCGTTCCATTCCTGGACCTACAACACCGATGGAGCGCTTGTCGGTCTTCCCAGGCAGGATCACTTCGGCGACGTCGATACCGAGTGTCTCGGGCTCAAGCCCCTCCCGGCTGAGGAACGTCACGGGCTCCTCTTCGTCCACCCCGACTCCGACGGGGCAATCGACCTGGACGATCTGCTCGGTGAATGGTTCAACGACGAGTTCCCGACGTGGAACTTCGGCGATCTCATCCCCATCAATCACGATGCCTACGACACGGCCTGCAACTGGAAGTTGGCCATGGACACGTTCGGCGAGACCTACCACTTCTCCTCGCTCCACAAGGACACCTTGTTCACCTCGTTCCATGGAAACGTCCAGTGCTACGACCAAGAGGGCCACAACCATCGGATGATCTTGTGTCGTCGCGACATCGACGAGATGCGTCACCTGCCAGAGGACCAGTGGGACATCACGGTGGCCGGGCTCCCGGTGTATTGGATCTTTCCGAACGTGATCCTGATGCCGTTCCGTGCCGGATGCTTCCTCGTTCGCGCCTACCCCGCCGACGGCGACCCCGGGCGGCATACGAGCCGGATCGACTTCTACATGAAGTCCGAGTTGAAGAACGCCGAAGGCCCAGAAGCGGCCGAGGTGGCTGATCTGATTGCGAACATCGCCACCAACTTCTCCGAGATCATCCGTGACGAGGACTACGTGATGGGCGAGTCACAGCAAGCAGCGGCGAATGCCCGAGCACTGGACCAGATCATCTTCGGCCGCAACGAGCCTGCGCTCCATCACTATCACGACACGTATGCGGCGAAGCTCGCCTGAGATGATGTGAGCGATGCAGCAACCAGAACGGATCTGGAACGCCCGAGAAGGTTCGGTCGCCGCGTAGCCGGCTTCCTCCAACTCAATCGCCGCGAGTGTCCAACTCAGCCACGTACTGCGTGAGCTTGGCCAGCGCTGGTTCTGCATGGTCGAGAGCCCCGACCATCACCGCCATCAACCCCTCGCTCGGCGCTTCCTTCGACGAGAAACCGTCCAGGCGTGCGGCGGCCAGCCAGGCGGCCAGATCGGGGTCTGCGTTCCAGCGAGCCGAGTTCAGCGAGTTGCCGTAGGCCGTCCGCAGGAAGTCGGAATCGCTGTCTGGATGGGGAACGACGCCGCAGAGATCGTTCTTTGCCTGGTCATCGCCGTACGTCGCCTCGACGTGAGCGATGAACGCTGCGCTGAAGACCTGTTGACAATGCCGAACGGTCTGGAGCGTCATGTGGCTGCCATCGAAGATCGGCTTGGGCGGCCGGCGCTCGAGGCCATCGGCGGTGCAGTCGACATGGAAGGTGTCCGGAGTCGTGGGTATCGAGCCTTCGTCGAGCACGATCCGGTCAGCCTCGATGCGCTTCACCCGGCCCATTCGAATCACGCTGGTGATCCGGCGCAGCTGTTCCAGCTCGGCAACGGTCACGGTCGAGCAGCGGTACATCGTCGGGCGCACGTCTGTGTCGATTCGCAACAGCAAGCCGGCCGCCTCGAGTCGAACGAAGACGTCGTCAACCGAGGTCGACTCGGCAATGTGGCGGAACTGGTCGACGAAGCGCTGCGCCGTGATCTCGAAGAAGTCACCTGGTTGGACCTGAGCTCGATCCAGGAGCCATGAGTCGCGAGGCATGATCCACGAGATGTCATCGGGTGCCACACCGTTGGCGAGGAGCCACAGGCAGGCGTCGACGCCCGTCTTCCCGGCTCCGACGACGACGTACCCATCGGCTGGTTGCGCAATCCTGGGCAGATCATTGAGGGGCGCACAACGCACGCCTTCAGCAACTTCGTATGCGGGCGGACGGACAGACGGCACAGTGACGTTCATGTAGGTGGCGTCGACGATCTTCGTTCCGACTGCCACCTCGAACTCTTCGCCGGACACGGTTGACACAAAGGAGCCGACCGCACCATCGTCGCTGATCCGGTCGCCGGTGTAGTTGCACATCGGGAAGTACCGGACGCGACCGGAGGGCAGAAATTGCTGGTTCATCACCTGGTCGAAGTAGGTGAGAACCTCGGCTCCCGACGCGAGTTCGTAGAGGCCCTCGTTCAGCCCCTGGGTGTCCTTGCGGTCGTCGCCAAGCCGACGCGAGTTGACGCCGTAGAAGGACGACGGTTGATGGAGCCGAACAAACGGGTAGGCATCGTTCCAATGACCGCCAGGCATGCCGTGACGGTCGATCAGCACCACCGTTGCGTCTGTCTCGGTGAGGATGACGTCGGTGAACGCCATCCCCATGGCTCCCGCTCCGATGACGAGATAGTCAGCTGTGATCACGAAGCCTCCTCGGCCCTGGTGTTGAAGCGGTCGCCATTCATAACAGACCAGGAAAGCCAAGCGGTAGACACGGTGTGGGAGGATTCCATCGACGGCCGATCTGCCCAGGAGGAACGACGATGTCTGTTTGGTTCGAAGGCGAGAGCCAGATCAACTGCGGTCTCGAGCACGTCGTCAACGCAGTCGAGAACACGGGCGAGTTCTTCGTCGGCGTAGTCAGCCTCATGCCCGGGCTAGCCAACGTGACGCTCGTCGATCAAGGTACCGATT
>CAZYLX010000621.1:0-2825 GCA_964648595.1 uncultured Acidimicrobiaceae bacterium | reverse complement strand
CGCGTTGCCGTTGCCGATGTCGAAGAAGAAGTGGGTCGAACCCTGGTAGTCCCGATTCTCGAAGAGCTCAGTCAGCGGGAACCCGAGGATGTCCTGGTAGAAGCCGATCGTGCGTTCGACGTCTGTGCAGAGGAGCGCGATGTGGTGCACACCGCGCGCCGATGAGGCCGGCCGCTCATCGGGCGACCGCAGGTGCTTGCCCCGCATGCGTTCCCAGTCATCCGAGCGATCGACGTCGTCGCCATGGCGGGATTCATCGGTCTCGGTCATCGTGCAACCTTTCAGCGGGACAGGATTGTCAGGAGAGCAACTCGCGGACGCGGTCCTTCGGTCGCCCAACGATTGCCTTGTCCTTCGTAACGACCACCGGTCGCTGAAGCAGTTGCTTGTGCTTCACCAGAATGTCGACGACTTGATCAACGCTCTGTACGTCGTCTTCTGAGAGCTCGAGCTTCTTGAACTTGCTGTCTCTTCGAACCAGCGCGGTCGGCTCGTCTTCGAGCTTGGCGATGATTTCTCGGAGCATGTCAGCGTCTGGTGGGTCCTGGATGTAGTTCACCGTTGTGAACTCGACCCCGAGCTCTTCTGCAATGCGCACGGCATTGACCGAAGAGTTTCAATGTTTGTTGTGGAAGATCGTGACGTCGGACATGTCGAGGCTCCTCAGGCGAGAGCTGCCAAGGCAGCGTCGTAGTTCGGCTCGCTGGCGATTTCAGGGACGAGTTCACTGTGAACGACCGATCCCTCGCCGTCCAGCACAACGACGGCCCGGGCACACAAACCCTCGAGCTTGCCGTCGACCATTGACACGCCGTAGGTGTCGAGGAAGTCAGCGTTCTTGAACGTCGACGCCGTCTTGACGTTCTCCAAACCCTCTGATCCGCAGAAGCGGCCCTGAGCGAACGGGAGGTCGGCCGAGATGCACAACACCGTGGTGTTCTCCAGGGATGCTGCCCGCTCGTTGAAGGTGCGGACGCTGGTCGCGCACGTTGGCGTGTCAACGCTCGGGAAGATGTTCAGCACGAGGTTCTGACCCGCGAAGTCCGCCTTCGAAACGGCTCCGAGATCAGCTCCAGTCAGGGTGAAGTCGGGCGCGCTCGACCCAGGTGCGGGGAGCGAACCTCCGGTATTCACGGGGTTACCGCCAAGTGTGATTTCTGCCATATCAGATCCTTTCGGGGAACGGTCTGGGTGAGGGTGCCACGAAATGCCCGACGTTGCATAGGCGGGCCCGATCCCGATCCGCTGCGATGGTGTCAGCGAACAGCAGACCAGGCCTCGAGGGTGGCATCGACCATGACCCGGTGTTCCCTGGCGATCGCCTTCGCTTCTGGATCACTCAACCGTCCTTGGATGGCGATCGCTCCGAACCTGTTGCCGCGGAAGTAAGCACCGAAGTCGTTCGGCCGGAAGAACCCACGAAGATTCTCGGTCACGTCGGCGACAGGGCCACCCACCGGCGGCTCGATCGCATCAAGCCCGAGCGCGTCGAGGGCGGCGTAGACGTCATCATCGGTGGTGCGGTCGGCAAAGTCACGCCCTTGGTAGCGATAGACCTCGGAGCCGTCTGGGCCGACCACGAGCATCCCGGGCAGCGCGATACCACCCCGGTCCTCGGGATCGAACAGTCCGAGCGGCTGAAGGAACCGCTCGCCTTTCGGATCGGCGATGTACTGCACGTTCGGCGTGGGCCAGCGATCGAACATGCCGGCCTGGCGAGTTTCGTCATCGACGCTCACTGCTATCACCTCAGCTCCGGACGCGTGAATCCGGTCTGAGGCAGCGGCCAACCGCACGAGCTGGCCACAGCAATACGGTCACCAATCGCCGCGATAGGTCAGCAGAATGATTGCTTGCCCGCTCCTGCGGAGCTCGAGCAACTGGTCATGAGGGGCAGCCATCGGGCGACCCTAGTGGCGCACCGCCCTCAGCAAGAGATCGATACCGACCGGCGTCGTCGGCCGTGACCCGTCAGAGGAGACGTCCGCCACATCCATTGCCGACCGAATCCCCGAGGTCCTACTGTCGGGTCGTGGCCCTCATCCCTTCTCCCTCCGTCGAGCAGCCACTCGTTCGTATTGCATCGACCAACGGCCGCGTCGACGTCGTCGCCGAAGAACGTGATGACGTCGACGTTCATGGCGACGTCGACGTCATACGCGCCGGGAGCCAGACCACGGTCAGCAGCGAGAATGCGCGTCTCAGCATCCGGGTGCCCCTCGGCGTCGATGTCATCATCGGGACCACATCAGGCCGCATCGCCGTGTCCGGAAGTGTTGGTGCGCTCTCCGTTGTCACCGAGTCGGGAAAGGTGACCGTCGAGCGTGCCCGTTCAGCAGACGTACGTTCCGACAGCGGGCGAATCGAGATCGGGCAGAGCGATGAAGACTGTCGAGTCCGTTCCGAGAGCGGATCGGTCTCCGTCGCTTCATGCCAACGGGCCAACGTCGCGACCAGGAGCGGAAAGATCACCCTGAACGGCGTGCACGGTGCCGTGCACGCGCACTGCACAAGTGGTCGGATCGACATCACGATGAAAACGGCCAGCGACATCGAGGCCGAGACCGTCACCGGTCGGATCACCGTCACGTTGCCACGCGGTGTGCGAGCATTTCGCACCGAGGCGGCGGCCGGCCTTGGAGCGCCAACCGACGCCGACTGCACCGTCCTTGCCCGGTCGGTGACGGGTCGAATCGACGTCGCCAACCGATGAGTGCCGTCATTGCGCCCACCTGTGTCGGTGCCGCCCTGTTCACCGATCTCGTCGGTTTCACCGAGTTCAACGATGTGGTCGGCGACGCGCGAGCCGTCGAAGTCCTCGACGC
>CAZYLX010000620.1:0-2827 GCA_964648595.1 uncultured Acidimicrobiaceae bacterium | reverse complement strand
GACATCGTCGGCGGTGCCGCGCATCTGCTCGACTGCATCCCCTCGAAGGCCATGATTGCTACTGGTGGGGCGATGAACCAGATGAAGCATGCGCTCGCCATGGGCCTCGCCACGGTGGATGTCACTCTCGATTTCGATGCGATCCGCGACCGAATCAAGAGCATCGAAGCCAAGCTGGAGAGTTCGGTCAGCAACCTGCTGGAGAGTCAGAGCGTCAATATCATCGAAGGAACGGGTCGATTGACTGGGCCGAATACGGTCGTTGTCGAGCGCAAGGATGGTGGCACCGAGGAGATCCACGCCGATGTCATCTTGCTGTCAACGGGCAGCCGACCGCGGATTCCCGATTGGGCGCCCGTCGATGGCGAACGGGTCCTCACGACTCGTCACGCCTACCCGCCGCCAGAGCTTCCAGAGAAGCTGATCGTGATTGGTTCGGGCGTGACGGGCGTGGAATTCGTCAACATGTTCAGCGCGTTCGGCTCCGAGGTGGCCCTCATCGTCAGCCGCCAACAGGTGCTCCCCGGTAAGGACGCCGAGGTTGCTGCTGTGCTCGAACAGAGCTTCATCGATCGAGGCGTCAAGCTCGTGATGGGCGCTCGCGCCGAGCGGCTCGAGGTCGACGGCAAGCGAGTGAAGGTCATGTGCGACGACGGCAGGCTGATCGAAGGGTCGCACGTACTCCTCGCCATTGGCTCGATTCCCAACACCGAGCATCTGGGCTTGGAGGCCGCAGGCATCGAATCGCAATGGGGCTACGTCAACATCGACCACAACTGCGCAACGAATCTCAAGCACATCTATGCAGCAGGCGACATCTCCGGCAAGTTGCCGCTCTCGTCGGTCGCATCGATGCAAGGCCGGAAAATTGCCGAGCACGCGATGGGTCTGCACGCCGGGCCGCACCGCCACATCGACTACGAGAAGGCTGCCTCAGCGATCTTCACCGATCCCGAGATCGCTGATGTCGGGTTGCCAGAGACTGAGGCATTTGCAGAGGGCCGCAAGATCCGGGTGACCAAGGTGCCGTTCTCCGTGTCGGCAAAGGCGCTGATCAACAACGACAGCCGGGGGTTCGTCAAGATCGTTTCCGATCCTGCGACTGGTGTCGTGCTGGGTGGTTCGATCGTTGGCCGCCACGCTGCGGAACTGATCTCGGTGTTGGCACTGGCAGTCACCGCAGGTCTGACGGTGACCGATCTGGTGGAGTCGCTGTTCGTGCACCCAGCGCTGGCCGAAGTCCTCGGCGAAGCCGCGGAATAGCCACACCAACAAACCCCCAAGTACCCAAACCCCGGGTTCCTCACCCTCACTTTCGACCTTCTCAGCCCCCGGTTCGACGGGGCGGCGAGCGCTTCGACGGAGGGTTCCGTTCTCAACTATTCGCCAGCCCAACCGGGGGCTGAGCGCACTGAAAGTGAGGGTCAGAAACCCGGGGTTTGGGGGTTGGGACGCGGTTGGGCGAGGCGTGAGCGTCAACGAGCGACTTGGGGAACGGCAAAGGCGCTCTGAGCCGACTCGTTCACGAGATCTTGGCGACGATGTCACCGCCGCCGACCGACTGGCCGGTTTCGACGCTGATCTCGCTGACGGTTCCCGCCTTCTCGGCGTTGACGTTGTTCTCCATCTTCATTGCCTCGAGCACAACGATCGTGTCGCCGACGGCCACCTCTTGGCCGACTTCGGCAACGATCTTCACGATCGTTCCCTGCATCGGCACAACAACGTCGCCCGATCCGGAACCACCGCTCCCTGCACCTCCGCCGGACCGCTTCGGGCGCTTCTTCGCCGCGGGGCCGGCGGCGACGCCAGCCGATTCCGGGACCCACATCGTGACGTCGAAGCGCTTGCCGTTCACCTCTGTGGTGACCGATCGCTTGACCCGAGGCTCATCGTCATCGCTGGCCGGAGCTGACTCGCCGCTCACTTCGCTGAGATCGAGGACCTCCTCGACCCACTTCGTCGAGTGCCGGACGGCCGCGAAATCGGGGTGTTCCAGAATGGCGATATCGGCGGGAATCGTGGTGGACACGCCCTCGATCTGGAACTCGTTCAACGCACGCAGCGTCCGGGCGATTGCCGTCGGCCGATCCTGCCCCCAGCACACCAACTTTCCGACGAGGTTGTCGTAGTACTGGCTGACCTCATCGCCTTCTTCGTACCCGCCATCGAACCGTACGCCGAACCCTGACGGGATACGGAGTTTGTTGATGGGGCCAGGCGATGGAAGGAATGCACCCTTTGCCGGATCCTCGGCGTTGATGCGGATCTCGATGGCATGGCCGGTCTCGACGACGTCGTCCTGCGAGAACGGGATTGTGCCGCCAGCGGCAACGTGCAGCTGGAGGGCAACAAGGTCGACCCCCGTCACGAGTTCGGACACCGGATGCTCGACCTGCAGCCGGGTGTTCATCTCCAGGAAATAGAAGGACATGTCCTGGGCCAACAGGAATTCCACCGTGCCGGCGCCGCAATAGTCGACGGCCTTGGCGGCGGCCACGGCCGCGTCGCCCATCATCCGGCGCGTCGCCTCGTCCAGGACGGGTGAGGGTGTCTCCTCGATGATTTTTTGATGGCGCCGCTGGATGGAACACTCGCGCTCCTGCAGGTGCACCGCGTGGCCGTGGCTGTCCCCGAAGATCTGGAATTCCACGTGGCGGGGCTTCTCGAGGTAGCGCTCGGGATCGCCTGTGTTGAGGTAGGTGTAGGTCGGGACCTGCTTGTTGGCGCCGCAGAGGTCGATCACCAGCAGCCCCGACGCGGCCGGGACTTCGTCGGGGAGGATCAGGATCTTGATCAGACCCGCAGAGATCGCCGGCCGATCGGT